>JADFGB010000083.1 GCA_022567875.1 Bacteroidota bacterium
ATCTAAAAACGTAAAATATCTTAAAAGCGTAATAGCTACCAAGGAAATCAAAGATTTATCTCTCAAAGAAGATTCACTCACTATATCGTTGGGCATTGTTTCATTAAAGATAAAACAACTGTTAATAATCCCTATTATTTACAACAATAAAGTTATTGGAATTCTGGAATTAGGCTCTGAATCAAATATCTCGGAAGAACTTTGGAATTATTTAACAAGTATTCAAAAACAGCTTGCAATAGGACTCACCAATGCGAATGCATTTTTACAATTAGAACAGATGGTTGAAGAATTAAGAAATTTAAATGAAGAGTTCCATAAACAAAATGTTCAAATAAAAGAGCAAAATAAATCTCTTAAAGAACTCCACGATCAATTAAAAGAGAAAGCAGATGAACTTGAAATTCAAAAAGAGAAAGCGGAAGAAGCAACAAGATTAAAGTCACAATTTTTAGCAAGTATGTCACACGAACTTCGCACACCTATGAATGCTATTCTTGGATTAACAGAATTAATTCTTGAAGAAGCCACAATTGTTGACAAAGATAAGGAAAGACTTCAAGTTGTTTTAAAAAGTGGTAAAAGACTAATGGTGTTGATTAATGATGTGTTAGATCTTTCAAAAATTGAAGCAGGGAAAATGGATGTTATTGTTGATAGCCTGATATTAAATGATCTAATAAATGAAGTTGAAGCAAATGTAAAGCCGTTGGTTAAAGATAAAAATATTTTATTCAAGATAAACAGAAAGACAAATACTAATATTATAATAAATACTGACGGTTATAAAGTAACACAAGTGCTTATAAATTTAATTGGTAATGCAATCAAATTTACAAACGAAGGATTTGTAGAACTTGCAATTAATTTATTGCCAAATAATAAGTTGGAATTTAAAATAACTGATACAGGCATAGGTATATCGGACAAAGATATAAATATAATATTCGAAGAATTTAGACAGGCTGATGGTTCTACAACAAAAAGACACAGCGGCACGGGGTTAGGATTGGCAATAAGTAGTAAAATAGCAAAACTACTCAATGGAAATCTTCAAGTAGTAAGTGAGTTAAATAAAGGTTCAACATTTACATTCACCCTTAATGTAGAAGTTATAAAAATAGAAAAAGAAAATGAAGAACCTGATAAACAAGAAATAAAAACACAAGGAATAAAGAAAAACAAAGTGCTTGTTATTGATGATGATACTGATACAAGATATACTATAGGTAGTTTTTTAGAAACAAAAAACTATGATGTTATTTTTTCCGAAGACGGAAATAATGGATTGGAAAAAGCAATTGAACAACAACCATTTGCAATAATTTTAGATGTAATGATGCCTGATAAAAATGGGTGGCAGATTTTGAAAGAGTTAAAAAGCAACGATAAAACAAAAGAAATTCCTGTAATTATTTTTTCAATTCTTGAAGATAAACAGCTTGCTTTTGGTTTGGGTGCGTTTGATTATATAGTGAAGCCGATTTCCTCTAAAAAATTAAATTCTGTTTTTAAAAAATTTGAGATGACGGTTAATAAAAAAATTGAAACAATAGTAATTGTTGACGATGATGAAATTGAATTTGAAAGATTTATAAAAGAGTTTAAAAATGATAACATCAGGATAAATTATATAAAAGACAGCAGGATTGCTTTTAACCAAATAAAAGAATCGCAACCTGACTTAATAGTTCTAGATTTAATTATGCCAAATATTGATGGTATAACATTAGCTAAAAAATTAAAAACGCATAAATTAACTAAAGATATTCCTATAATTATAAGCACTGCAAAAGATTTAACAAAAGAAGAGAATGAACAATTAGAAAAAATAGTTGAGCAGGTTACTCTTAAATCTAATGAAAACCCATTGGATGTATTAACTAAAGTAAGAGAAAGATTACTGCTTCAGGAAAAAGTACAAATTAAAACATCTGAAAATAATCATAATCTAAAAATTAAAAAATATACAAACCAAGAGAATCCTTTAATAATGATAGTTGATGACGATGCTGATACTTTATTTACAATAAATGAATTAATTGAATCGTGTAATTATCAGACAGTGTTAGCTAAAGATGGAATGGAATGTATAAAAAAACTAAAAGAATTTACACCCGATTTAATTCTGCTTGATATTATGATGCCAAGAATGGATGGATTTCAAACATTGATAAAAATAAGAGAAGATAAAAAATGGGAAAAAACACCTGTATTTGCAGTAACTGCACGCGCTATGGAAGAAGACAGAAAGATCATTCTAAAACATGGTTTTAACGATTATATACCTAAACCTGTAGATCCATTAATATTAACAAATAAAATAAATAAACTATTAAACAAATTTAAAAAGATAAAAAATGTATAAAATTTTAATAATTGATGATTTACGTGAAAATGTTTTTATGCTTCAAAACAGGCTTGAAAAAGTAAACTACAATATTATTTCAGCTTATAACGGAGAAACAGGTATTAAAAAAGCAAAAAAAGAGTTACCCGATTTAATTTTACTTGATATAATGATGCCTGGAAAAAACGGTCTTGAGGTTTGTAAAGAATTATTAGAAGAGGAAATTACAAAGGATATTCCAATAATTATGGTAACAGCCAAAGTAGCAGCTGATGATATTAGAATAGGATTGGAAGCAGGAGCTTTTGATTATATAAAAAAACCGTTTAATAATATTGAACTTTTGGCAAGAGTTAGTACTGCTTTAAAATATTACGAAGCCCGTAAAGTAGCAATGGATTTAGAAAAGAAAAATGTATTTTCCGCAACAGTTGTTACGGCAAATCACAAAATAAGGCAACCTTTAACATTGCTGAATTTAACCTCGGCAGCTATAAGAAGGGAATTAGAAAAAGATGAAGTATCAAAGGAAATTATTTTAAAAAAAATAAACTTTTTAGAAATTGCTGTTAAGGAAATAAACGAAGTGTTAAAACAATTGCAAAATATTAAAAACCCGGTATTTTCAGAATATGCTAATGATATAAAAATGATAGATGTGGATAGTGATAACAAACAATAGTTAAATTAATTCTTCAATAAGATTAAGCATTACATTAAATTCATATGGCTTTGTCAATATTTTTGTAACGCCCTTTTTTTTCCAATTTAAATTTTCTTCAAACGCAAGACTACCCGAAGACAAAACAATAGGCATTTTAAAATTAAGTTTTCGTATTTCTTCTGTGCAGGTAAGGCCATCCATATCGGGCATACTGTAGTCAATTATTATCATATCAACAACCATTTCTTCTTTTAAAACTCTAAGGACTTCTAGACCGCTGTCAACCATTATTACACTGTAACCTACAGGTTCCAATAGATCAGAGAGAAGTTCTTTTAGCATTGGTTCATCATCAGCTAAAAGAATAATTTTTTCCGATACAATTTTTTTATTTGTTTTAGTTGGTTCATAAGCAGGAAGAAAAACATCAAATGTAGTGCTCATATCTTTCTTGCTCGAAACCAGTATTTCACCTTTTAAAGCCTTTACTATTCCATAAGAGACATAAAGCCCTAAACCGGAACCGGCATCTTTTTCTTTTGTTGAATAATATGGATCGAATATTTTTAAAAGATTTTCTTCGTCAATTCCTTGACCGGAATCTTTAACTGTTATCCAAACATAGTTACCCATATTTAAAAGAGGATGGTTATGCCTGTTCTTTCTACCCACATTAAGTTTTTTTGCTATAATACTAATGGTGCCTTTATTATCTATTGCCTCTTTTGCGTTTACACATAAATTTAAAAGAACCTGATATAATTCAACCGAATTTCCTAGAACATCAGGCAAATTTTCTGCAATATTTGTTATGATATCTATACCTTTAGGGAAAGTACTTGATATAACTTTTATTAAGTCTCCTAATAAAGATGTTGGTTTTATAATTTCTTTTCTTTTTGCTGTTGGCTTTCCGTATGATAAAAGCCCCTTTGTTAGATCTCTTGCTCTAATGGAACACTGTTCAATATTATCTACCAACTTTGTAAACTTGGGTTCATTGGGCAATCTCTTTTTTAATAGGTCAACACTACCAAAAATACCTGATAACAGGTTATTAAAATCGTGAGCCATACCGCTGCTAAGCTTTCCTATAGTTTCTAATTTTTGAGCTTGCAGTAATTTTTTTTCAAGAGTAATATTAAGCTTTTTAGTATTTATACTACTTACTCCAAAAGCGAACAATGAAGCAAATTGTGTTGTTGTAGCAACATCAAACTTAGAGAACTTACCCTTCTTTTTACCGATAATTAGAGTTGCAAAGAGTTTATCGTTACTCAAACAAGGTGTTATTAATATTGTAGAACTTTGAAATATACTATTTAAAGTGTTACCGATATTATTTTGTTTATTGGTACCAATTAATGGTTTGGAGTGATTAGCAAGCCATTTATTAATAAAAGATAAATTAGCATTAATTTCTTTTTTAAAATCATTTATATGTTCTAAATTATTATTTGGGTCATATTTTGTAAAACTTAGTTTATTATCTTCATAATTATGATAAATAACACCGAACAAACCATCACAGTTTTTAACGGCTCTTATTAAAATTTCTTCGGCAATTACCTGGATGGAATTTTCTTTAACTAATAGGGTTAAAATATTTTGAAGTTCTTCCTGGAAATGAATGTTTTGTTTTAAAATATCATTTTCATTTTCCAGACTGTCAACATTATTAAGCATTGAATTATATTATTGTTGTGTTAAAGAGTATTTTTTAATTTTAGAATATAATGTTTTGATGCTTATACCAAGTTTGTACGAAGTTTTAGCTCTATCCCAGCCGAAAAAATCTAATGCTTTTACAAGATGAATTTTTTCTACCTCATTCATAGGTAAAATATCTGTCAAATCATCTCCAATATTTGAGCCTTGGATTTTTTTATTATTAGTTGGTAAACTTAAATCTTCAGGTTGTATAATATCATCAGAAGAAAAAATTATAGCTCTTTCTATTATATGATCTAATTCTCTAACATTGCCGGGAAAATCGTAATTGATTAAAAGATCTTCGGTACTTGGTGAAAGACGTTTTGGTGATCTTACAGGAGATTTAATTTCCAAAAAATGATTTGCAAGTAAAAGTATGTCTTCCTTTCTTTCACGTAAAGGCGGTAATGTTAAGGTTATCACATTTAACCTAAAAAGAAGATCTCTTCTAAAGTTGTTGTTTTCTATTTCTTCAAGAAGTTTTTTATTAGTTGCTCCTATAACCCTAACATCGGATGATAAATTTGAGACGCTACCGATTCTTCTATACTCACCGTTTTCAAGAAAACGTAAAAGTTTTGGCTGAAGAGTAATGCTCATTTCACCAATTTCATCTAAAAATAAAGTTCCTCCATCTGCTATTTCAACCAAGCCCTGTTTGCTTGTTTTTGCATCTGTAAAAGCTCCTCTTTCGTGACCGAAAAGTTCACTCTCAATTAATTGATCGGGAAGCGATGCACAATTTATAATAACAAACGGCTTGTCGCATCTTGGCGAATTTCTGTGGACATATTCAGCAAGCAATTCTTTTCCTGTACCCGTCTCGCCTTCTATTAAAACATTAGATTCTGATTTAGCAGATTTGTTGGCAAGCATAATTACTTTTAGAATTTCTTTGCTTGTCCCGATCATGTCACTTTGAATATTTTTGTTGATTTGTTTATCTAATATTGTTGTTTTAACAAGAAGGTTTTTGTTCTCAATGGCGCGGTTGATAGTTAAAATGAGAGTGTCAAAATTATAGGGCTTTGATATATAATAAAATGCCCCCATCTTTGTTAATTTTAAAGCATTATCTATATCAGATTCTGCTGTTAAAATAATAACCTGTAAAGAAGGGCTATGCCCGGATACAAATTTTAGCACATCTTCACCAGATACCTCTTTCATTTTAAGGTCTAAAAGAAGCACGTCATAATTTTTGCTTTTAACGGCTTCAATTGCATCTTTACCGTCATAAACGGTCTGAACAGCAAACCCTTCTTCTAGAAGCTGTTCTTTAAGAAGATAACATAAAGTTTCGTCGTCATCACATACAAGTATGTTGCTT
>JADFGB010000084.1 GCA_022567875.1 Bacteroidota bacterium
GGAAGAATAAAAATGTTATCAAAATTTCTATCTAAAATAATTTCTTTATTGTTTGTTTTTATTTTTACATCATCCATAATTAATGCTCAGATAAAAATTGGGCTAAATGGCGGTGCTAATTTTTCTACATTCACGATTTCAGGTGTAACGGCTAACGTAACATTTAAGAGAAAATTTGGTTTTTCTATTGGAGCTATTGCTGAATATCCATTATTAAAAAACTTGTCGATTCGCCTTAATATAGGATATGAACAAAGAGGTGCTCAGTACACAATTGAAAATGATAATACACTATATTTAGATTATATAGAATTGACCCCCTATTTAACGTATAGTTTTATTAACTCTGAAATTATTGCACAAATAATTGGTGGTTTATCCTTTGGGCATTTATTAAATGCTAAAATAAATATATTGGGAAATGATGTTAACCTTAAAAATAGTTTCAATATAAGTAATATAACCACTAATTTTGGTTTAGAAATTGAAAAAACAATCCTAACAAAAACATCACTTATAATTACTGGAATATATTCAGTTGGCTTGAAAGACATTTCAAAAAGAGGGGTCGGCCAAAAAACTATTGATTTTAATCTAAAAATAGGTTTTTTATACAGTTTATGACTCCGCTCTAAAAAGCCTAATAAATCTGAGGTTTTTAAATAAGTTTAAATTAATCTTTTAGCTGTATTGTAAATATTGTCATCAGTAAAACCGTAATTTTCAAACAGTGTTTTGTATGGTGCGGAAGAGCCGAATCCTTCTATGCTGATAGAAATTCCTTCATCACCCACATATTTTCCCCAGCCTTGTTTTACGCCGGCTTCAACAGAGACTCTTGCTTTTACGGATGTAGGTAAAACACTTTCTTTATATTCTTCAGTCTGTGCTTCAAACAATTCCCAGCTTGGAAAGCTCACTACTCTTGTTCCTATCCCTTCTGTTTCTAACTTTTCGGCGGCACTTAAAATCAACTCAACCTCTGAGCCTGAAGCCATTAAAATTATCTTTAAATCATTTTCACTTTCTTTTAATACGTAAGCACCTTTTAATAAATTATCCGCACTTGCATATTTGTTTCTGTCAATCACGGTAAGTTTTTGTCTTGTTAATATTAAAGCAACCGGGCTTCCTTTATGTTCAATTGCTGCCTGCCAGGCATAAACGGATTCATTTGCATCTGCGGGACGGATAACAACAACATTAGGAATTGCCCTAAGTGCAGCAAGATGTTCAACCGGTTGATGTGTTGGTCCGTCTTCACCCAGCCCAATGCTGTCATGAGTGAAAACATAAATCGGTCTTATTTTAGAAAGAGAAGCAAGACGTATCGCGGGACGCATATAATCAGAAAAAATTAAAAACGTTGCACCGAAAGGAATAACTCCGCCGTAAATTGCCATCCCGTTTAAGATACTTGCCATTCCGTGTTCTCTAATTCCGTAGTGAATATTTCTTGCACCGTAATTTTCTTTAGACATACTTCCGTAATTATTCAAATATGTATTTGTCGAAGGATGTAGATCGGCAGAACCTCCGAGCAAAGCCGGAAGTGTTTCTGCTATTGCATTCAAAGTTTTACCGGAAGAAGTCCTTGTTGCGATTGGTTTTTCATCAGCTTCGAAAGAAGGCAAATGTTTTTTCCATTCATCTCCATAATTTCCGTTCATTAAATCTATATACAGTTTTGCATCTTCGGGATATTTGTTTTTGTATTCTTCAAAAAGTTTGTTCCATTCTTTTTCCTTTTCACTTCCTTTTTCAATTACCGTTTTAAATAATTCTGTTACTTCATCGGGGACATAAAAGCTCTTGTCTACAGGCCAGTTTAAATTCTTTTTAGTTAGCTTTATTTCTTCTTCGCCCAAAGGTGAGCCGTGTACACCGGATGTATCCTGCTTGTTTGGGCTTCCGTAACCGATATTTGTATCACAAATTATTAAAGATGGTTTACCATTTTCATTTTGTGCTTCGGTAATTGCTTCGTTTAATTTTTCTAAATCGTTTACATCGTCAACTTTAATTGTCTGCCATCCGTAAGAGGTAAATCTTTTTTCAATGTCTTCGGAAAATGAAAGGGAAGTAGAACCGTCAATTGAGATATGATTATTGTCGTACAAAAAAATCAACTTGCTTAATTTTAAGTGTCCGGCAATTGATGCAGCTTCATGCGAAAGACCCTCCATTAAATCACCGTCGCTGCAAATTCCATAGATAAAATGGTCTAAAATTTTGTATTCTTCTCTGTTGAACTGTGCAGCAAGATGTTCCTCTGCAATTGCCATTCCCACAGCATTAGCAAATCCCTGTCCCAAAGGACCTGTTGTTGTTTCAACACCAGGTGTAAGTCCGAATTCGGGATGTCCCGGGGTTATGCTTTTCCACTGACGGAAATTTTTTAAGTCATCCATTAAAACATCGTATCCGCATAAGTGAAGTATTCCGTATAAAAGCATGCTTCCGTGTCCGGCGGAAAGTATAAACCTGTCCCGGTTTAACCATTTTGGATTCCGGGGATTGTGATTTATAAAATTTTTGTAGAGAGTATATGCTATTGGTGCACAGCCCATCGGCATACCAGGGTGCCCAGAATTAGCTTTTTGAATGGCATCGACGGCTAAAAATCTTAATGTATTTATTGCTAATTGATCAAGTTCATTTGTAGTTGCAGACATTTATTACTCCAAGTGAATAAAAATATTAGAAGAATATCAATTCAAATATATTAAAAAATGTAAATGAAATTATAATTAAGGTTGGATAAGGCAAATTAATTTTCCTTTTTTGGTTTTGTGTTTGCCTTTGTAACAAAGTAAACCCCGATAATAATTAATACCATTCCTAATAGATGCAGAGGGAAAAAGGCTTCACCATCAATTACACCCCACAAAACTGCAATGATAGGAATTAAATATGTTACAGATGTAGCAGAAACAGCTGATGTGGTTTGTATTAACTTGTTAAATAGAATCAGTGCGAAAGCGGTTCCCACAGCACCTAAAATAAAAACAGCACCAAGTGAGGTCCATGTTTCACTTGTATTTTGAAAACTAGTAAAAAAATCCGTATTAAAAAGATATATAACTGCAAAAGGAAAAATTGTAAAAATTGAAACAGAAGTAAGCACTTTCGGATTGAATTCATTTAAATGAATTTTAATAACATTAGCGCTTATTCCGTAGCAGATAGTTGCAGCCACAACAAGTAATGCGTAATAATTCATAGAACTTAGCTCACCGGAACTACCTACAAAACTTAATCCCACTGTGCCGATTAGTCCGATAATTAATCCTAAGAATTCACCCCAATGTAATTTATTTTTAAAGGCAATCAACCCAACAATTAGTGTAAACATTGGGGTTAGGGAATTAAGCACCCCGGTCAATCCGCTTTCAAGACCTGTTTCAGCTTCAGCAAACAGAAAGGCGGGGAAAAGATTGGCTGTAAGTCCAACAAGAAAAAGAAATTTATATTGTTTAAAAGTTATTTTTTTTAGCCTGGGTAGTGCTACAGGGAAAAGAACTATAAAAGCAAAAATCATTCTTAGTGCACCAACTTGTCCTGAAGATAAACCCAAAAGAGATTTCTTTATCAATATAAAAGAACTGCCCCATATTAAAGAAAGAGTAATTAATATTAGAATAGATAAATATTTTGGATTTTTAAGCATAAAAAAAATAGTTGATGTTGATAAAAAAAACGAAAGATAAATAATTTCCAATCTGCAAATTTATGTATTCAGGAATAAAGAAATTTTCTTAGCACGATATAGCAAAATATAATATATTACATCTTATTAAAAAATTAAATCATTTTGAATTTCCATTTATCATATTTTTATAAATAAAAAGGATCAATAATGACTTTATACCCGATTGTTATAGTAATACATATTTTGTCAGCAGTAGCCTGGCTATCATTTTTACCGATAGACTACATACTAAGGAAAAATTTTAGAGAAACTAAAAATGTTCCTGTTCAAAAAAAATTAATATCAATTTGGTTAAAAACAGCTAATCTTTTGGGTATTGCAGGTATGTCAGGTATTTTAGTAACGGGAATAATTTTAGTTTCAATTTCTTCTTTGTACTCATTTTTTCAATTTTCCATGAATCATTGGCTTGCTACAAAGCAGGTTTTTATGGTTGTGCTTATAGTGATTACATTTGCTTTTTTAATACCCAATGCTAAAAAGTTAACTTCTGAAATTGAAAAAGATTTACAGAGTGAAACAACCTTAGATGAAAATATAAATAAAAACATAGAAAAAGTTGGTAAAATTTTAAGTGTGATGAATGTATTGGTTTTGATTAATTTTTTACTGGCAATTACACATAAATTTATTTGATAAAAGAATAAATATTTAAGTGATTTTTAAATATAAAAAGGTTGGATATAAACTATTTTATATTAATTAAGTTGACATAATTTACTGTAATACTTATATTTCTTAACTATTTTTTTAATAATTCAAGTAAAAAAAATTAATGGTTTCGAGTGAATATAAAATTTTTTCCGGCGGTTCAAATTTACCGTTAGCAGAAAAAATTTCTAAAAACCTTGACCTTCCTTTAGGAAACATTGAACTTAAAAAATTTAGTGACGGCGAAATATGGGTTAAGTATGGTGAAAATATTCGTGGAAGTGATGTATTTATAATACAGTCCACATCACCTCCAGCCGAAAATTTAATGGAATTGTTAATAATGATTGATGCTGCAAAAAGAGCATCGGCAAATAGAATTACAGCAGTTATACCATATTTTGGATATGCAAGACAGGATAGAAAAGATCAACCCCGTGTTGCTATTACTGCAAAACTTATTGCTAATTTAATTACTGTTGCCGGTGCCGATAGAGTGATGACAATGGATCTTCACGCTGCTCAGCTCCAAGGTTTTTTTGATATTCCTTTTGACCATCTTTACGGTTCGACTGTATTCAGTGGTTTGGTAAAAAACGAAGATGGTAATACCGTTGTGGTTTCACCCGATGTTGGCGGACTTAAAATGGCAAGATCATATGCGAAAAGAATACAAGCAGATCTTGTTGTTATTGATAAAAGAAGACCGCATCAAAATCTTGCGGAAGTAGTAAATATTATTGGTGATGTTAAAAATAAAAATGTTCTTATAGTTGACGATTTAATAGATACAGCGGGTACATTTGTCGGTGCTATTGAAGCATTAAAAGATAAGGGTGCAAAAGATATATTTGGTGCAATAACACACCCTTTGTTTTCTGGACCTGCTATTAAAAGAATAAAAGAATCACAATTAACAAAACTATATGTAACAGATTCAATTCCATTAAATACAGAAGGAATAGAAGATAAAATTTTTGTTGTTACTGCATCTAATTTATTTGCGGAGGCAATTAAAAGAACTTTTAATAATGAATCAATCAGTTCACTTTTTGAAATTGATAAAGGATAATTTAGTTTGGAGATACTATGAAAAATGTAATATTAGTTGCAAATTTAAGAGAAACAATAAATAAAGTTGCAAGAAAAAAAATAAGAAATCAAAGTAGAGTGCCGGGTGTTTATTATTCAAAATATGATAAAGCTATTGCTTTTGATGTTGATGAAAAAGATATAAACCCTTTAGTTTTTACTTCCTTAACAAATATTATTTCGCTTAAGGTAGAAGGAAAAGAAGAACATGAATGCGTTTTAAAAAATGTTCAATTTGATCCTGTAACTGATAAGGTTGTACATTTTGATTTGTTAGGACTTAAAAGAGGTGAGAAATTTCAACTTAATATACCTTTTTCTTTTGTGGGCAGTTCGGTTGGAGTTAAAGAAGGAGGAGTTTTACAGATTGGTTCCCACAAATTATTTGTAGAATGTTTACCAAAAGATGTTCCTCAATCATTAGAAGTTAATATAGAAAATCTGAATATAGGTGATTCAATTCACGTTAAGGATCTTAATTTTGAAAATTTAAACATACTCACTGCTGCTGATTCTGTCGTCGTTTCAGTAACTCATCCTAAGGTTGAAGCTGAACCTGTTGCTGAAGAACTTGGAGAAGAAATGACTGAACC
>JADFGB010000085.1 GCA_022567875.1 Bacteroidota bacterium
GATCTGGCCGGGCCGCACACGCTGCCCGGTTCCGAAGCGGCGGCGGAGCGCATCGCCCGCGCAGTTCGCGACGGCGAAAAGATCGTCATTTACGGCGACTACGATGTTGACGGAACTTGTTCTACTGCAGTGCTCTATTTATTCTTAAAAGAATTAGGAGCTAAAGTTGATTATTATATTCCCCAAAGAATTTCAGAAGGATACGGTTTATCAAAAATCGGGTTTGATAATATTAATAAAAATGGTACTTCGCTTATAATTGCTGTTGACTGCGGAATAACGTCAGTTGAAGAAACAGATTATGCAAACAGTCTCGGTATGGATTTAATTATATGCGATCATCATCTGCCGAAAGATAAATTACCCAATGCATTTGCTATACTCGATCCAATTAAACCAAATTGCAAATATCCTTTCAAATATTTATCAGGAGCAGGTATAGCTTTTAAACTTATTCAAGGTGTTTCTGAGCGAATAGGCAAAAAGGACCTACCTTTTAAATTATTAGATTTGGTTGCACTTGCAGCTACTGCGGATATTGTTCAGCTTACTGGTGAAAACAGAGTTTTAGTCAGAGCTGGTATTGAAAATATAAACAACAATCCGAGACCAGGAATTAAAGCTCTTATTCAATCATGTAAAATAACACCGGGTAATTTAAGCTCGGGTCAAATTGTGTTTACTATTGCTCCAAGAATAAATGCTGCCGGTAGAATGGGAGATGCAAAAAGAGCGGTTGATTTATTTGTTACAGATAATTTTGAAACGGCTCAGGAATATGCCTCTGTTTTAGAAAATGAAAATTGTAAAAGACGTAAAATTGATGAAACAACACTTAATGATGCACTAAAGTTAGTTGAAAACGAATTAGACTTAAATGTTGATATTCCGATTGTTCTTCATCAAGACAATTGGCATCCTGGGGTAATCGGTATTGTTGCCTCAAGACTTGTAGAAAAGTATTATAGACCGACTATCATGCTTACAACAATTAACGGAGTTGCAAAAGGATCGGCAAGAAGCATATCTAATTTTAATATTTATAATGCACTTGAAAAATGTGAAGATGTACTTCTTCAATTTGGAGGACATAAAGCTGCGGCAGGATTAGAACTTGAGATTGATAAAATAAATGAATTTAAAAAGCTGTTTAATAAAGTTGTAAAAGAATCTTTGAGCGAAGAAGAACTTTCTAGGGAGATTGATATAGATTCCAATTTAAAATTTTCGGAAATTACACCTAAGTTCTTAAGAATTCTTGAGCAGTTTACACCTTTTGGTCCCAAAAATATGCGGCCTGTATTTCTTTCTGAAAAAGTACAAACTGCTTTTTATCCCAGGATAGTTGGAAAAAATCATTTACTGGTTTGTTTTAAGCAGACAGGTGCAAAGAGAGTTTTTGATGCTATAGGTTTTGGTTTAGGTGAAAAATTTGATATAGTAAAAAATAATCAAAATCTTTTGGATATAGTTTTTACAATCGACAAAACAACGAGAAACGGAAATACTTTTCCGCAGTTAAGAATAAAAGATTTAAAAATTAGCAATGGTAATTTACAGGAGTATTAAAAATGTCAGGTCATTCAAAGTGGGCTACAACTAAAAGAAAAAAAGCTGTAATAGATGCTAAAAGAGGTAAAATATTTACTAAATTAAATAAAGAAATAACTATTGCTGCAAAAAGCGGCGGAGGTGATGTTGCAGGTAATCCAAGATTAAGACTTGCAATTGATAATGCTAAAGCTGCAAACATGCCTCAGGATAATATTGAAAGGGCAATTAAAAAGGCAACCGGGGAGTTAGAAGGGGTTACATATAAAGAATTTATGTATGAAGGCTATGCACCAGGGGGTATAGCAATACTTATTGAAGTTGCTACTGATAATAAAAATAGAACCGTTGCAGAAGTAAGACACATTTTTAGTAAAGCAGGAGGAAGTATGGGAGAAACCGGTTCTGTTGCTTGGATGTTTGAACATAAAGGTGTAATTACAATGCCAGTGCAAGGTAAAACAGAAGAGGAAATTTTAGAGCTTGTAATGGATGACGGTGCCGAGGATTTAGAAATAGACGAAGAATTTATTGAAGTAGTTACACCGCTTGAAGCATTTGAAAATGTAAGAAAAAAACTTGTTGATTCAGGGCTTGAAGTTGAAAATGCTTCCCTCCAATGGATTGCAAAAAACTCAGTAAAAGTTGAAGGAGAATCTTCAGAAAAAGTTGTAAATTTGATAGAAGATTTGGAAGATAATGACGATGTTCAAAATGTTTACTCAAATGCGAATTTTGAAGAAGTAGAGTAATATTTATTTGCCATTCCGAACCTGCCTGACGGTAGGCAGGTCTGCCTAACAGTAGATATGTTTATTTCGGAATCTTTCTTTACACTTGCTTTAAAATGCTATAAAAATATTATTACTCCATAATCAAGGATAATGAATGATAATACTAGGTGTAGACCCAGGCTCTAATTTTACAGGTTATGCTGTAATAAAAAATGATAAAAATATTATCACGCGTATTACAAGCGGAGTGATTAAACTTCCTACGGTTAAATCACTTTCACAAAAGCTTGAAATAATTTACGATGGTTTAATCGAAATTATAAAAAAATACCCTCCTGACGAATTTGTTATTGAAACAGCTTTTTACGGAAAAAATGTACAGTCAACATTAAAATTAGGCTATGTAAGAGGAGTATCAATGCTTGCAGCCGCTCATAATAAAGTTCCTGTTAATGAATATTCTCCCCGCGAAATAAAGAAAGCAGTTGTCGGCAACGGTGCAGCAGCAAAAGAACAGGTAAATTACATGGTGAAAAATATTTTAAAACTTGATGAAAAAATGAAACACGATGAAAGCGATGCGCTTGCAATTGCTTTATGTCATATTTTTAAAATGAAATCTCCTACAAAAAAAAGCGGCAGTTGGAAAGCATTTGTAGAAGCATTTCCAGAGAGAGTAATAAATCCATAAAATAGATAAAAAAAATGATAGGCTATTTAACAGGTAAAATAATTTCTTTAAAACCCACTCATTTAATTCTTGATGTAAACGGTGTGGGATATTCAGTTCACATATCTTTAACAACATTTGAGGAGATTACAAGTAAAGAAATTGTTTCTTTGTTTATTTATACGAATGTTAAAGAAGACTCAATTAAGCTTTACGGTTTTTTTACCGAACCTGAGAAACAAATGTTTGATCTTCTTATTTCTGTAAGCGGTGTGGGACCTAAAATTGCTTTAAGTATTTTATCGGGAATAAGAGTGGACGATTTAAGATTCGCCCTTCAGTCCGGTGATATTAGCAGAATAGTTTCCGTACCGGGAATAGGTAAAAAAACAGCAGAGCGCCTTACTCTGGAATTAAGAAATAAAGTTGCAGATATTGTTGAACTTGAAGGAAGCACCCCTGCTTCAAGTATAAGAACAGAAGCAGTTTCTGCTTTATCTACTCTTGGTTATAATTTTAAACAAGCCGAAGAATCTGTAAGAAAAATATTGACAGAAAAACCAGATATTGATATTGAAGAATTATTGAAAGAAGCACTTTCTAATTTAAGTAAGTAAATCTTTTTAAGAGGCAGATATTTTTAATACAATGGAGGGTAAATTGAAATTATTTAAAATCTTAATATTCTTTTCCATTTTTTTGCTCAATGTATATCCTCAGACAAAAAACAAACTTCCTAAATTTGATGTAAATATAGGAATTGGAAAAGTGGGTGGTTTAAGAATGGGTGGCAGAATTTTATTCAGTAAACATTTCTCTTTTGAAACTTCCATCGGCAGACCTATAACACTGTTTATTATTCCTTCTAAAAATGGAATGAATTTATCATTTGGTATGAATTTTCATTTATTAGATAAAAAGAATTTTACTCTCAGTTTTATTGGTGCCTTTACAGATGCAGCAACAGACAAATTAAAGTTAACTTATTTATCACCCACAGTGGGGGTAATGATTTTAAATAAAAAAGGTGGGCACTTTTTTATGCGGATCGGTCCTTACGCCGAGTCTTTTTCATCAGATTTTTTCGGAAGAAATGTAAATTTAGGTGTGAATATAGATTTGGGTTATAATTTTGTTTTTTAAAAGAAAGTTTCCACTTTAACAACTTTAGGGTATAAGTCAAAATCATCAGAGAGAGTTGTAATGGAAATACTAAATTCCAACCCTGAATTATCTCTTGAAGAACTAATTAAAAAAATACTCCGAAAATTAAATAAATAAAATTTTAAAAGTATTGACTTAAAAAAAATATAGTATTAGTTTAGCACCACTTAAAAAATGAATTATAAAGTTTTAACATATAGCCCAATGTGTACAATGATGTGTATGGCAATGACAACACTAATTCCAAAGGTGATTTCTGGGTTATAATTAAATATAAATATTTAGAATATAAAAACCGACTTCATCTTGAAGCCGGTTTTTTTTTGCTTAAATCTAAACTGAAAACAAAAAAGTAATTAGATAATGAATTAAATATGAACATATCAATCGAATCAGATAAAATTACTATAGAGACTTTATATAAACAGATATCCGTTTTTTTAGTTGGACCCGGGCGTGTAGGCAGCCGTCTGTTAAAACAAATTGACAGCCAGGCTTCTAATTTGAAAAAAAGAGTATCTATAGAAATTAAAATTATTGCTATTGCTGATACTAAAAAAATGCTCTTTGATCCAAAAGGAATTAATACAGCCAACTGGGAAGAAAATTTATTACGGTCACCAAATAAAACTAACCTTGACTTATTTATAAACAATATGGTTTCATTACCTGTACATAATAAAGTTTTTATTGATTGCACTGCAAGTGATGAAGTAGTTGAGAAATATAAATCAGTTCTTGAAAATGGGATCTCAATTGTAACTCCAAATAAAAAATCAAACTCTAGGGATTATAAGTTTTATGAAGATATAAGAAGGATTACAAAAGAACAAAAAGTTAATTTTTTATATGAAACAAATGTAGGTGCAGCACTTCCGATAATCGGGACAATAAAAGATCTTGTAAACTGTGGGGATGAAATAATAGAAATTAAAGGAATACTTTCGGGTGCGTTAAGTTACATTTTTAATTCATTTGTAAATGGAAAACCTTTTAGTGAGATTGTAAAAGATGCTAAGGAAAAAGGATACACTGAACCTGACCCTAGAGAAGATCTGAATGGACTTGATGTAGCAAGAAAGTTGTTAATTCTTTCAAGAGAAATAGGAATGAAAATAGAGTTAAATGATATTGAAGTTGAAAGTTTAGTGCCTAAAGAAATTGAAACAAACAGCTCTGTGGATAGATTTTTTGAAGAACTAAAAGTTTATGATAAATATTTTGAAGCAAAAAGAAATGAAGCTTTAAAAAAAGGGAAAGTACTTAAATATGTTGCAACCTTAAATAATGAAAAAATTAAAGCAGGTCTTGAAGAAATTGATAAGGGGCATTCTTTAAATAGTCTGACAGGTAGCGATAATATCATTTACATTAAAACCAAATTATATAAAAAACATCCTCTAGTAATTAAAGGACCTGGTGCCGGAGCTGATGTAACAGCTGCCGGAATTTTGTCCGATTTAATAAAAGTTTTTTAAAAAAATATCTCAGCTTAATTATATATCAATAATAATATAAAGGATAAATCATGAGTAATAATGGAAAAGATCGAAACTACAGATTTGAAACTCTGCAACTACATGCCGGTCAAGAACCGGATCCAACTACCGGGGCAAGAGCTGTTCCAATCTATCAAACAACTTCCTACAATTTTAAGGATGCACAGCATGCATCTGATTTGTTCGGTTTGAAAAAATTTGGAAACATTATCTGCCTTTGACAAAGAAATTCAAGAATATTAATGTCGTGAATGGCGAGCAACCAATTGAGAAAATAGCAAAAGTCCTAAGTATAATGATCCAACGCAGTCCACTTCCAGATGATCTCTCTGGCTTACTGGTGCGACATAAGGATTTTAA
>JADFGB010000086.1 GCA_022567875.1 Bacteroidota bacterium
TAAAGAATTTGCTTAAAAGGATAGATTATCATATTAGTTCTTAATATAATATTAAGGATTATTGAAGGATTAGATATTTATGGCAGATAAAAAGAAGCTTAAAGTAAAAATATTTGATACGGAATATTCTCTCTTAGTAGAAAATGAAGATATAGCAAAAGAACTGGCTATTTATGTAAATAAAGTTATGGAAGAAACCAAAGAAGAACTTCCTGACCAACCGGCACAAACCATTGCAATTATTGCTTGTTTAAATATTGCTTATGATTTGTTCCTTGAGAAAAATAAAAATCGAGAATTCCAAATACAAGCTTCAGATATAGTAAAGAAAATAAAATTAAATCTTTACGAACCGGAAATACCTAACCCTTCTTAATCTTTTCCGCTCTGTCAGTCTTTAATAAATGAAAAACTAACTTTCATTATTAGGGAATTTGACTTACGGCGTCTATTGCAGGCCTCAACTTTCAGTTAAATGAGAGTATTGCATTTTGCAGCAGTGGAAGCAAAAAGCGTTCGAGCAGGTTCCCACATTGTCTTAATAGGGTTTTTCCTTATTAACTTTTGGCTGACAGAAGCGGAGTTTAAATTCATATACTTGGAGGAAAAATGTCTATTACTGAGAATATGCTAATTATGATAGGGGCAGAAGTTTTTATAGTTGTATTGTTCTTTTATCTTGGTTGGATGTTGAATGTAAAATTAGGAAAGAAAAGTCTTTCATCAGCTGAAGAAAAAGCAAAACAAATTATTACAAATGCTGAAAAAGAAGTGAATAATTTAAAAAGAGAAAAACTTCTTGAAGTTAAAGATGAATGGTATAGAAAGAAAAGTGAATTTGATAAAGAGGTATCCAATAAAAGAAACAAGTATTCAAATCTTGAAAAACAGTTTACCAACAGGGAAGAAAACATTGAAAAGAAATTTGACCTTGTTTTGAAGAAAGAAAATGATGCAAAAGGTTTTGAAAAGCAATTAAATGAGTTACAGGTAAAAATTGATAGGCGTTTAGAATCAGTCAAAATAACAGAAGAAGAACAGAATGAAAAGTTAGAAAAAATTTCAGGGCTTAGCAAAGAAGAAGCTAAAAGAATACTTATTGATAATATGATTCAAGATGCAAAAGTTGATGCATCACAGACTATTAAAGAATTACACGAGGAAGCAAAAGCCGAAGCAAAAAGAGATGCTCAGAAAATTATAGTTCAAGCAATTCAAAGAACAGCAGCCGACCATTCAATTGAAACTACAGTTTCTGTTGTGCAAATTCAAAGCGATGATATGAAAGGAAGAATTATCGGGAAGGAAGGAAGAAATATTAGAGCATTTGAAGCAGCAACAGGTGTGGACGTTATTGTTGATGATACCCCCGAAGCAGTAATACTTTCATCTTTTGATCAGTTCCGTCGTGAAGTAGCAAGAATATCTTTAGAGAAATTAATTACTGATGGAAGAATTCATCCTACAAGAATAGAAGAAGTTGTTGAAAAAGTTAAAACTGAATTAGAAGAAGAGCTTGTGAGAGATGGAGAAAACACAGTACTTCAATTAGGGTTACATAATATGCATCCTGAATTAACCAAGCACATTGGTAGAATGAGATATCGCTCAAGTTACGGTCAAAATTTATTACAGCATAGCGTTGAAGTAGCTTATTTAACAGGCATAATGGCTGCTGAAGTAGGGTTAGATGTAAGTCTGGCAAAACGTGCAGGATTACTGCATGATGTTGGTAAAACTGTGGATAAAAGCATTGAAGGACCACACGCTTTGCTTGGTTATGATTTAACTAAAAAATATAAAGAAGATCCCATAGTTTCAAATGCTGTAGGCTCTCACCACGAAGATATTGAAATGGAGCACCCGATTGCTCCTTTAGTTCAAGCCGCTGATGCTATAAGTGGTGCAAGACCCGGAGCCAGACGAGAACCGTTAGAAGGTTATGTTAAACGTTTGGAGACACTTGAAGCATTGGCAAATTCTTTTGAAGGTGTTGCAAAAACTTATGCAATACAAGCTGGGAGAGAAGTTAGGGTTGTTGTTGAACAAGATAAAGTTGATGATACACTCGCAGATAAATTAGCTCACGATATTGCCGAGAAAATTCAGGAAGAAATGGAATATCCCGGACAAATAAAAATTACAGTTATCAGAGAAATTAGAAAAATAAGTTACGCTAAATAAACTTTTATTTTCTAAATATATTTTAATGAACGATAAAAAACTTAAAATAGCTGTAACAGGAAATATTGGTTCAGGTAAATCGACTTTTTGCAATTATATTGAATCTAAAGGTTACAAAGTTTTAAGAGCAGATGATATTGCAAAAGATATATTAGTAAATGATGAAGATGTAAAATCGGAAATTATTAGTGTATTCGGTACAGAAACATTTAGTGGTAGTGAATTAAATAAAAAATATCTTGCCGAAAAGGTCTTTGCTGAGCAACAAAAAGTTCAATTAATAAATTCTATTATTCATCCTGCTGTTTTAAAAAATCTTAATGAACAATTTAGAAAATTATTTGTGAATGAAAAAATTGTTTTTGTTGAAGCTGCATTAATATATGAAGCAAATATGGAAGAACTATTTGATTACGTTGTACTAATTTCTTCTGAACTTATGAACAGATTTAAAAGGAAGGAAAAAAGCGATAAATATACTTTTGAAGAATTTAAAAGAAGAGAAGAGAATCAGATAAAAGAAGAAGAAAAAAGTAAAAGAGCAGATTTTGAATTTAAGAATAACGGTAGTATTCAAGAACTTGAACAAAAGGCAGAATTGCTTTTAATGATGCTAAAAGGAATGGCTACATAGTATGAAATTAATTGCTATTCAAGGTGAGAAAGGATCATTTAGTGAAAATGCTGCAAAAAGTTATTTCGGAAATAATATTAAAATTTCTACTTCATTTTCCTTTAGTGATGTTTTTCATAAAGTTAAATATAAAAAAGTAAACTACGGCATTGTGCCTATAGAGAATTCACTTTACGGTAGCGTAATTGATTCACTTGACTTGCTTCAAAAGAATTCTCTTTATATTGTCGGTGAAATTAATCTTCAGATAAGTCACTTTCTGATTTCTAACAAAAAATATAAGCTTTCACAAGTTAAAAAAATATATTCCCATCCCCAGGCTTTAGGGCAATGTTCAAAATTTTTAGACTCAATACCTCAAGTAAAAATAATACCAAATTATGATACAGCCGGTTCAGCTAAAATGCTAAACAAATATCAAGATGAATTCTCAGCTGCTATTGCTAGCAGGGAAGCAGCGAAAATTTACGGATTAAAAATAGTTAGATCAAATATTCAAAACAAAAAGAAAAATTACACGAGGTTTCTAATTATTGCTCAAAGTCCACATAGGGGGAAATTAAATAATCCAAAAACATCTGTTTGTATTGAGCTAAAAAGTATACCCGGAGCTTTGTTCAAAGCTCTAAGTGTATTCGCACTAAGAGATATCGACCTTGTAAAAATAGAATCAAGACCGATACCGGATAAACCGTTTCAATATCTATTTTATATTGATTTTGTCGGTGATCTAAAAGATGGGAAAATAAAATTAGCAATTAATCATCTTAAAGAAATTTCGTCTGAAATAAAGTCTTTTGGTACTTATGAAACCGGTAAGTTTATTTCAAAATAATTGTAATTAACATAATTGAAATAATAAAACTGTTAAAGTAAATTTGTTTATCAAATTAAAAGGTAAAAGTAATATTGAATCTGTTAAATAAATTGATTGTTACTATTGTTCAATTTATGCCTAAGAAATTAGTTTGGAAATTCTCCAAAAAATACATTGCAGGGGAAACACTTCAAGACGCAGTAAATTTAGTTAAAGAACTTAATAAAAAAGGAATTCTTGCAACATTGGACTTACTTGGAGAAGCCGTAAAAAATAAAGATGAAGCAATAGAATCAAAAGATGAAGCAAAACGGGTTATTGATAAAATCATTTCCGAAAAATTAATGGCTAATCTATCGATTAAACCAACACAAATGGGGCTTAGCATTGACAGTGAGTTTGCGTATGAGCAAATTTCTGAATTAGTGGCAAAGGTTGAAGAAGTAAATAATTTTATACGTATTGATATGGAAGATTCCCCGTATACAACTTTAACTTTTGATTTATTAAAAAGATTGAGAGAAAAATATAGTAGGGTAGGTGTTGTTGTACAAGCATATCTTAAAAGAAGCATAAATGATATAATTGATTTAAATAAAATAAATACTAATTACAGATTGTGTAAAGGCATTTATCTTGAATCACAAGAGATTGCTTACAAAAAAAGAAAAACTATAAGAGAAAATTATTTAAAACTCTTAGAAGAAATTATTTCATCGGGCAATTACGTTGGTATTGCAACACATGATGAATATCTTATTAATGAATCATGCAAATTGATTAAAAAATATAATTTATCAAATGATAAATTTGAGTTTCAAATGCTGCTTGGTGTGAGAGAAGATTTAAAAGATAAGATTGTTAAGGACGGTTATAAAATTAGAATTTATATTCCATACGGTAAAAATTGGTACAACTATTCAATCCGCAGACTAAAAGAAAATCCAACTATTGCAGGATACATATTCAAAAATTTATTTTCCCGTTCAAACTGCGTTTGCGATGAAGCAAACCAATGAATTCCCCTCAACAATACTTTATCAAAATCAAGAAGTGTTATGCGCTTGTCTCCTTTTGAAACTGACTCGTCTTTTGTAAGTTCAGAAAGAAGAGCAAGTGCCCCCGGGGTGTCTAGATCGTTGTTGATATATCTATGGAAACGTTCTTGGTATTCTTTATGTATTGTTCCATTTTTACTGCCGAGATCTTCCACAAAAAGCCGTAAGAGTCGTGAAAAAGCAATTTCTGCCCCCTTGAGTGCTTCCCACGTAAAATTAAGTGGCGTGCGGTAGTGACCTGTCAGAAGCCAATAGCGATAGGCAAGAGCGGTAAACCCACGGTCTTCAATTTGTCGCAAGAGAACCGTATTTCCCAGTGATTTTGAAATCTTTTGGTTCTCAATGGTTATAAATTCGTTATGGAGCCAGTATTTTACATATTGTTTTTTTGTAACCGATTCCGCTTGTGCTATTTCATTATTGTGATGAATGGGGATGTGGTCAATTCCACCTGTATGAATATCAAACGTTTTTCCCAAATATTTCATAGACATGGCACTACACTCAATATGCCAGCCGGGAAAGCCTGTCCCCCAAGGCGACTCCCACACCATCACCTGATTGGCATTATCCCCGACTGCTTTAATCCACAAGGCAAAGTCTGTTGGATTTTTTTTATTACCCATAGCTACCCTGGCACCGGCTTTAAGCCCGGCAATATCTAGATTTGCCAGCTTGCCATAATCTTTAAACTTGGATGTGTCAAAATAAAGACCATCAACAGTTTCATAAGTTAAATCATTTTTGGCTATTTCTTCGATCAACTTAACCATGTCTTTCACATGATCAGTCGCCTTAACCCATTTGTTTGGTTCAGAGATGTTCAATTTGGCAATATCATCTTTAAAACAGTCTGCATATTTATCTGCCAATTTTAACAAACTCTTTTTATTGGGCTCTAGGCCTTCACGGGCCAAAGCCTTCATCATTTTATCTTCACCTTCATCAGCGTCTGAAACCAGATGGCCAACGTCAGTAATATTTTCAATGTGTTCAACTTTATAACCGTTGTAAATTAAAACGCGCTTAAGCACATCTTCGAAAATATACGCTCGAAGATTGCCAATATGCGCGTAATCATAAACAGTCGGCCCGCAAGCATATAGGCCAACTTTCTTAGGTTTGATCGGCTTGAACTCCTCCTTGGTCCGAGTTAATGTATTGTACAGTTTCAGCTTTTTCATTTCTATCATTCTACCAAAAAATTAGGGATAAATCCAGCACCATTTTTAGATATTTTAAAATGTTGCTGTATAAAAAAAGACTCAATCAATTACTC
>JADFGB010000087.1 GCA_022567875.1 Bacteroidota bacterium
TTTTTTTGGATGAATAAAGCCCAGTGTTTTTGCGTGCAATGCCTGGCGAGGTATTATTTTTAGCAGGTTGTGTAATCTGTTTTTTATCTTCGGTAAAGAAGATCCGCAAACAAGTTCCCTACCGCCGTATGTAGGATCACCGAAAATCGGATGATTAATAGATGATAAATGCACACGAATTTGATGTGTACGTCCTGTTTTTAAATTAAGTTTTACAAGGGATGTAAAATCATATTCTGTGATTACCTCATATAATGTTTTAGCAGTTTTCCCTTCCGTTTGGCTGTATGTAAATTTTTTTCTGTCTTTTTTACTTCGAGCAATGTTATGATTAATTTCTCCTTTTCTCTCTTTAAATATTCCCCAAGCAACAGCCCAATACTCTCTTTCGGTTGTGTGTTTTGAAAACTGTTCGGCTAATTTTGCGTGCGTCCAATCATCTTTAGCAACAACCAAAAGTCCGCTTGTTTCTTTGTCAATTCTGTGCACAATTCCAGGACGAAAATCTTCATTTATATTGCTTAATTTATTTGAGTGATGAAGTAGTGCATTAACAAGGGTTCCAGTGTAATTTGAATAAGCCGGGTGTGTCACCATTCCCGCAGGTTTGTTGATTATTAATAAATATTCATCTTCATAAACAATATCTAAAGGGATGTCTTCAGGCTCTGCTTTTTCGGGACGGGGAGCAATTGGTTGAATTGCAAATATTACATCTTTTGGTTGAATCAAATAACTTGCTTTTACAAATTTGCCGTTAACGGTTACGTTTTTAGATTCAATTAGTTTTTGTACTTTTGATCTTGTTGCATTCTCAATAGAATTTGTAAGAAAAACATCAAGTCTTTCTTTTTGTTTTCCTTCGGGTATAATAAATTCATATTTTTTTTCTGAGATTAATTTTGACATTTAAAATATTAATTTGTAGTTATTGTATCGTTTGATTTACTTTCTAATGGTATTGTATGTTTATTCTCATCAATAATATTATCTTTTTTCTTCTCTTGTATCCGGGTATGAAATATAAGGAGTATTAAAACACCAATACTTACAGCAGCATCGGCAATATTAAATATAGGCCACCTGTCAAATGTTTTTCCAAATAATGTGAAGTGAAAGAAATCGACATCCAAAAAATCAACAACTTTACCGTAAAACAATGGAGCATAATCGTAAAAAACACCGTAAAATATTCTATCTATTAAATTTCCTATAGCCCCTCCCAAAATTAAGGCAAGTGAAAAACGTAGAGAAAATTTTTCATTTTTTATAATGAACAAATAAAAAACTATACCGATGCTTGCTAACAGAGAAAAAATTGTGATCCATATTTTAAAACTTATACCGGGATTTAGTCCGAATGCCATACCGGGATTTTCTATAAAAGTTAAACGAAAAAAATCTCCGAGTATTTGGATCCTTTCACCTTTGAACATACCCGTATGGTGAAAATTAATAAATGGAAAAGAAAAACCTTTTACAGCTAATTTTGATAGCTGATCTACAAGTACGATAAAAAATGAAACAAATAATACTCTCACAGTAACCCTTACTATTTTATATTTATCTTTTAAACCTACAAAAAAGATAAAAAAATATTTGAATTTATTTTAATATTGAAAAAGCAAAAACAATTATAGACCTAAAAGCAATAAAACAGAACCTAAAAACAAACCGATTAATGCATTAAATATTTTTATGCTGATAGAATCTTTTACGGAAAATGAAAGCATCGGTAACATGCCGTGCCCGTCTTGAACAATGGAACAGCTTAGCAAAATAGAAAAGGGAATTAAACCCTGAGCAAAAAGGGTAACAAAAATTAGGTGGGGACCTGAATCTGGAATTATTCCAATAAGAACACTCAACAATAATACAACCCAAATATACTCTGTAGTTAAAGATTCAAGATTTAAATAATTTGTACTAAATTCGATTAATAAAAGTGCACCAAATGTCCACAAGAAAATTTTCCAAACATGTTCTTTAACTATATGATTCCAGATATGATCTTTAATATAATGCTTATAGCTTTTTTCGTCATTATGAATCTGGAGTGTTTCGCAATCCTTAGAGTTTGGTATATTTAATTTATCGACAATATAATCTATAATTTTACCTGAAAAAACTCCAATTATAAAAAGTACAATAAAAAGAATGATAGCAATTTTAGGAAACATTGCCAGCATTACAAAAGCTTCGTCGCCGGATGTTGCAATCATTAATCCAGCAAGAGCACCAAAACTTATAATACCGTGAATATATAGACTTACGCCAGCGTATGATCCGAGACAACCTGGTATAGTACCAAGAAAGGAACCCAATAAATATTGCTTCCATTTTTGTGTAGTGTGTAAAATTAAAGCAAGTTTACCTTCCGCACGAACATTGATAAAATCAACAGCAATCATCATTACTGCAACTAGAAAAGTAATTTGAATGCTTTCCCATAGAGAAGTTAGTAATATGTCATTCATAAAAGATTTAAAAAATCCTTATGTTAAATAAGATTAACTCTTATTTCTTTTCTTGTTTTTGTTTTATAGATACACAAACCTGGCTGTGGGGAACAGCTTCAAGTCGTTTTACTGGAACTAACGGGCATGTTTCACATAAATGTTTAGGTTTTTCAATACATTCAATACAAATACCGTATGTTCCTGCATCAATTCTTTTTAGTGCGGCTTCTAAGTATCCTAAAAACTTAGTTTCTCTTTGAGCATATAAAAATGTTTTTTCCCTTTCCATAGCATCTGTGCCCTGCTCTGCCATATGTAGTGAATAGGGGGAATTTTCATTTATATATTCACCGGTGGAAGTATCCATCATCTGTTCTTTTAAGTTTTGAAGCTGTGTGATAATTTCATCTCTTTTATCAATAATTATCTTTTTGAAATGCGCTAAGTCTTTCTTGCTGTATCCTTTTATTTTTTTGATTGCTACTGCACGTGCAGCGGCTTTTACGTCTACGTCTTCATAATATACTTCTGGTTTTTTTATTGCAGCCTTTCTTGTTTTTTTAACAGCAGTCTTTTTTACTTTAATTATTATTGTTTTCTTTATGCTATTTTTTTTTGTTACAGGTTTTCTAATAGTTTTTTTAGCTTTTGTTAGGGGTTTTTTTTTAGAAGTAGTTTTTTTCTTTACCATAATAGATATTTTCTTTCCGTTTTTTTTCTTAGATGTTGATTTAATAGTTGTTTTTTTTAATTTATTTTTTTTGTCTTTTGCAGAAGTCTTTTTCCCTGTTTTTTTATTAGCCATTTTAAAATCTCCTCAAATTAGGAATTAGTTTTTTCTATACTGATTGAACAATTAATATTATTTATCTGCCAATCAGTTTTAGCAGAACCATTAAGATTTTCTACATTGTTTATTTCATCAGCCAAAGTTTCATTAGAAACATATTCGTTAAACATATTAATAGCATTAATTAATTCTGTGTTGCCTGTAAATTTAATATTGATTCTATCGGTTACTTCAAAACCTGAATCTTTTCTTATATTTTGGATCCTGTTTACAAACTCTCTTGCAAGACCTTCTGCAATTAGTTCATCTGAAAGCTCAGAATCAATAGCAACAGTAATACCTTCTGTACTTTCAACAACCCAGCCTTCAATTTCAGAGCCCATAATTTCAACATCATCAGAAGTAATATTTAGCAATTCACCGTCAATGTTTACTTCAATATTATGATTTACTTCCAAAGTATCAATGTTTTCTCTCGTTAAATTTCTTATTGATTCAGCAATTCTTTTTACATCTTTACCGAATTTTGGCCCTATTGATTTAAAATTTGGTTTAGCAGTTTTATTTACTATTCCGGAATCATCATCCAACAATACAAGTTCTTTTATATTTACTTCTTCTAAAATAACATTCTGCATTTGCTTTACGGCATTTTGTTTTGATTTATCAACAACAACCATAATCTTTTCTAGTGGTTGGCGTACTTTTAAATTTGCTTTTGCTCTCATTGAACGGGTAAGATAAACTACTTTTTGAGCAATCTCCATCTTATTTTCCAGTTCATTGTTTTTATAAACAGGTTTTGGGATGGGTGCTAAATGAACGGATTCATAGTTTTCTTTTTTTGTAACTGAATTAAGATTTAGATATATCTCTTCCGTAATAAATGGGATAAAAGGAGCTGCAAGTTTTGAAATTGTAATCAAACATTCATAAAGAGTCTGGTATGCTGATAATTTATTTTCATTCATTTCCGATTTCCAAAATCTTCTTCTGCAACGGCGGATATACCAATTAGAGAGTTGGTCAATAGTGAATTCGGATATTGCTCTTGCTGCCTTTGTTAAATTATAATTATCCATTTCTTTTGTGTAAACAATTACAAGAGAGTTTATTTTTGACAATATCCACCTGTCAATTTCAGGTCTTTTTTCAAAATCAATTGGAGCTTCTTCGTATTTAAATTTATCAATATTTGCATAAAGAGAAAAAAACGAATATGTATTCAACAAAGTCCCGAAAAATTTTCTTTGAACTTCTTTTAAACCGTTTTCGTCAAAAAGTGTGGTTCTCCAAGGCGGACTTGCAGTTGTTAAATACCACCTTGTAGCATCAGCCCCGTATTTATCAAAAAGCATAAAAGGATCAACAGTATTGCCTTTTGATTTGGACATTTTAATTCCATTTTTATCTAATATTAATTCATTAACAATAATGTTCTTGTATGAAATGCTATCGAACAACATTGTAGAAATTGCATGTAGAGTATAAAACCAACCGCGTGTTTGATCAACACCCTCACATATATAATCGGCGGGGAAAGAATTCTTTTCAAACAACTCCTTGTTTTCAAATGGATAATGATATTGTGCAAAGGGCATAGCACCGGAATCAAACCAAGCGTCAATAACTTCGGGAGTTCTTTTGTAGATTTTATTATTTCTTTCAAAAAAGATTTTATCGACAAATGGTTTATGCAAATCTATTTCTTTAAGCTCACTAACCTTAATTCTTTTACCCTCTTCTTCAATAAAACCTTCTTTTAATTCATCAATACTTCCCACAGCAAACATATCACCATCCTCGCTTATCCAAATAGGAAGAGGTGTTGACCAGAAGCGGTCTCTTGATAAAGCCCAGTCTTTGTTTTCTTCAAGCCAGTTACCGAATCTACCTTCTCCTACTTCCGGAGGATGCCAGTTAATGGTTTTATTTAATTCAACCATGCGCTTGGCAAATTGAGTTGTTCTTATAAACCAGGACTCTCTTGCATAATAAATGATAGGTACATTCTCATTTCTCCAGCTAAAAGGGTAGGAGTGAGTTATGGTTTCTTTTCGGTATATTTTTTTTTCTTCTTTTAACTTTATAATGATTCCTTTATCGGCGTCCTTAACAAACTGTCCTGCAAAATCTGTAATCTCATCTGTAAATAAGCCACCTCTAGTAACAGGTTGAAGCATCGGTAAATCATATTCTTTTAAAAGTTCGTAATCATCAACACCAAAAGCCGGGGCTATATGAACAATACCTGAACCATCTTCTGTGTTAACAAAATTTCCATTTAAAACATAAAATGCTTTTTTATCAACATTTAAGTAATTAAAAAGTTGTTCGTATTCGGTTTCTTTAAGCTGGCTTCCTTTAAATTCTTCTATTAATTCGTATTCTTCTTTAATTACACTTAGTCTTTTTTTGGCAAGTATAATTTTTTTGCCTTCTGTTTCAATTTTCACGTAATCGATATCATCACCAACTGCTAAAGCCACGTTAGAAATTAGTGTCCAGGGAGTTGTTGTCCACACAAGAAAGTGAGAATCAGAGTTCTTAATTTTAAATAACACATAAACAGAGGGGTCTTTTGTATCTCTGTATCCCAAGGCTAATTCGTGTGAAGAAAGTACTGTCTCAGAGTGCGGATCCTGAGGTAAAATCTTATAATCTTTATAGATTAATCCTTTATCAAAAAGGGTTTTTAATGCCCACCAAACC
>JADFGB010000088.1 GCA_022567875.1 Bacteroidota bacterium
TAGAATAACAATAAACAAATGCAAAGATCATTTAAGAAAAATAAAAGTAAGAAGAATGTTTATACCGCTTATTGATTCTTTTGATAAAGCGGAATTATTTAAAAATGAAATTGAAATATCTAATACATCGGAACTTGTAAGAAATGCAATTTCAAAATTACCAGAAAAGTTGAAGATACCTTTACTGCTTAAAGATATAGAGGGATTCAGTTATCAAGAAATTGCTGAATCTGTTCAATGTGAAATTGGTACGGTTAAATCAAGAATATTTAGAGCTCGTGAAAAGTTAAAAAAAATTTTAATGCCTTATAAGACGGAGATATTTAAATGAGTAATAAATTAAAAAAAGAATACGAATTATTATCGGCATATCTTGACGGGGAAGTCTCTTTAGAACAGGAACAAGAAATTAAAAACAAACTTGCGTCTTCTACTGATTTAAGAAATAAATTAAAAGAATTAGAAAAGTTAAAAAAGTTAACAAAATTATCTTTTAAACAGATACCGGAGTCACCTTACTTTGAATCTGTATTAAATCAAAAAATAAAAGAAAATAAAAAAAGAAGACATAAATTAAGATTTTTTGCACCCGCTTATGGACTTGCTATATTAACAATTATTGTAATCTTATTATTAAAGTTCTATCCTAATATTTTAAACAATACTTTAGATAATCAACCTATTAATATAGCCGGCCTTTATAACAGTAATTTAAAACCTTTACTTTATACATCCAATCTTTCAAATGAAGATATATTTAATTTTGCTTTTTACAAACTATTGCCTCTCGATAATAATAACAAACAATACTTGCTATTAAGTACCGATGAATCCGGTAATGAATATTTTGAAATTAAAAAGAATAATTATAATAGAAGAAAAAATAATTTAGCAAAGTTTGCATTTGCATTAGGATTAAACGATGAACAAAAAAACGAAGTCAATTCTATAATTAAAGTGTATAGAGATGAACTTCAGGAACAAATATTAGTAAACGATAAAAATACACTGGCGCTAAGCCAAAATCTATTCGATTATAACAGAGCTCTTACCGCGGATTTACTTACTTTTGCTGCCAAAGCAAATAAAATTGAATTTAAAAAAATTATACCTGCTGGGTTAACAGTTGTAAATAATAAAACTACTCCCATTATTATTAATGAAATAAGGATAAAGAATAGTGGTTCTACTCATCAGTATGTTTTCTTTAATGAAGATACAATTTTTACCGAACTGTATACAATTGACAAAGAGAAGTTCAAAAAGGAAATAAAAATATTTAAAGAGCGAGTGAAAGAAAATGTAAAAATATTTAAAAATTATTCTATTAACATTATAATTGATAGCAACGTAGCTAAAATTAAAATGAAAAAATATTGGAATGACGGCTTAGTCGTTTTTTTAGATTCCAATTCTTTTCATGTCAAGTTACCTGTAATCCCTCATTTTAAAATTAAATTGCCTTATATGGATAGTCTAATTATTGAACTGGATAAAGCCAGGGAAAATTTCAAAGAATTTTCTTTTTCTTTCCCTAAAAATTTTCCCAATTTTAAAGGACATTTTAATTTTTCTGATTCGATTAAAGATTTTAACTTCGATATTCATAAACTTAAAATTGATTCTATAATGAAAAACAACTTTTTTCTTATGGATTCATTACATTCAAAAAATTGGTATGAATATAAATTCAATGATGATTCGTTAAAGATTATTCTTAATAAAATTCCCAAAATGTTCAATAAATTTCAATGGTTTAATGGTGATAAGGAAATAAAAATGCTTAAAAAAGAGATGAAAGAATTGAAAAAAGAACTGAAAGAAATGAAGAAAGAATTACGATATTCAAAGAAGAAAATTAAAACGTAATTTTGAAAGAAATTTATCTTTTATTTTTATAATTACTTAAACTATAAATAACACTACTATCCTATAAATAATCCGCTTATATAACTTTTCTTTACAATAAATACAATTTCATATATATTTTCCTTATTATAAATAGTTAGCTTTGGTTAATTACGCTTTATTTAGAAATCAGAATTATAAATTTTTGGAGAAAAATATGACTGAGTTCAATACCTCGAAAAAAGAGATTGGTGATGTGAATGTTGTTTATCTAAATGGTTTTTTAGATGCACATACCGCACCGGTTTTAGAAGATACATTTTCATCTTTAGTTGAGCAAAATAAGTTTAAGTTGGTAGTCAACCTAAAGGAACTGGATTATATAAGCAGCGCAGGTCTTGGTGTATTTATGGCATTTATTGAAAAGATGAGGGAAAATAAAGGTGATATAAAATTAACATCAATGAATGAAAAAGTATTTAACATTTTTGATTTGCTTGGTTTTCCTCTTTTATATGAAATATTTGACAATGAGGAAGATGCAGTAAAAAAGTTTTCAGGGGATAACTAGAAAAAATGAGTCAAGATTTTAATGTGAATAAGGACAGATTAATAGTAAAAAGCAGTACGGCTAATCTTATTACTATTAGAAAATTTATAAACATCAAAGCTAAAACCTTTGGATTTTCATCCAACGAAATAGAGGATATTGTACTTGCAGTGGATGAAGCTTGCACAAATATAATTGAACATTCATACCACTCAAAACCAAATTTGGATATTGAAATAAGTGTGTCATTTACTAAAAGTAATATCGTTATAAGAATTATCGATTACGGTGAGACATTTGAAACAAGTTCATTTAAAGATCTAAATTTAGAATTATACCACAAACAAAGGAGAGTGGGTGGTTTAGGTGTGTATCTTATGAAAACATTAATGGACGATGTTAGGTATACATCAGTTAAAAATAAGTATAACCAAGTTTTACTAACTAAAAAATTAGCGCATTAAAAATGATAGTAACAGACAGTTTAAAAATAAAAAGGAATTTAAATGCATTAGTTGAATTTAGTAAAGCAATTAATTCGAGCTTGGATCTTAAATTTATTTTAAACAATGTTTTACTTACATGCATGGGTAAATTCTTAGCAACAAAGGGTGCTATTGCAATAAATGAAAAAGGTGTTATAAAATTAATGATCTCTAAGGGCGTCTCTGCAGATTTCGAAGAAAATTTTCCAGTAATAACTGTAAAGGATGTAATTAATGAATCAGGAAAATTAAAAAGTATAACTGATTCAGGAAGTTTTGTTTGTTCTGAATTTATTCAGGCTTCTGAAAAACATATAGGAATAATATTCCTAGGCGAGAAACTGAATAAAACACTTTATTCGAATGAAGACATACAATTTCTAAAAACTATATTAAATATTTCTGCTACGGCTATTCAAAATTCTATGGTAATAAACGAACTGAAACAAGTTAACAGAACATTAGATACAAGAATTAACAGTTTAAATTCTTTGTTTGAATTAAGCAAAGAGTTTGGTTTGTTTTCAGAATCAACAAAGGTCTCTAAACTTCTAATTTATTCTATAATAGGACAGTTCATGATTTCTAAATATGCGGTATTAATATTTGAAAAGGATGGAATAAATATTATTGAATCAAAATTTCCAATGGATGAAATTAAAAGTATTCTTAATAATACAGATGTTGAAAGTATTATTTCAACAGTAGAAAAAAATAAGTTAGAAAAACAATATAATTCTCTTTTTGAAATTGGTGTAGAACAGGTTGTACCTATGCAGATACAGGGAAAGACAAAAGGCTTAATTTTATTGGGCAACAGGTTAAACAAACAACAATTTACAGAATCAGATATTGAGTTTATTTATTCGGTAGGTAGTCTTGCAATTATTTCTCTTGAAAATAAAAGATTATTTAAAGAAGAATTAGAAAAACATAAATTAGAGGAAGAATTAGATCTTGCGAGAGAAATTCAAAGAAATTTACTCCCCCAAGAAATAGTGCAACTGCACAATTTTGAAATATCAGCTGAAAATATTTCATCAAATCAAGTCGGCGGTGATTATTTTGACGTTATTCGGAAAGATGAAGAAAATTGTTATATAGCGATTGCTGATGTATCCGGCAAAGGTGTTCCTGCTGCTTTGCTTATGGCAAATTTACAGGCTTTATTAAAATCAGCATGTAGACAAAATATAAGCTTGGTTGAAGGAACCGGGATGATTAATGATCTAATTTCAGAAAATGTTACCGGTGGTAAATTTATTACATTTTTTTGGGCATCGATTAATGATAAAAATCGAACAATAAGTTATGTGAATGCAGGGCACAACCCTCCGTTATTGGTCCGCGATGGAAAAATTATTAAACTAAGAAAAGGCGGAATGATACTTGGAGTTATGAAAACAAAGGACCCTTATATTACAGAAACTTTACAATTACAGAAAAATGATTTACTTGTTTTTTTTACAGATGGCATTACAGAAGCAATGAATAACGAACAAAATGAATACTCGGATGAGAGACTTGAAAAATTAGTGCTGTCGTTAAATAACAAATCATCTAAAGAAGTTCTAAAATTAATTCAGGCTGATGTAAAGAATTTTACATCAGGGGCTATACAATCCGATGACATAACTTTGCTTGTTCTAAAAGTTAATTAAAAATATTAAATGAATATTATTCAATCATTATATAATCAAAATAAGACAAAAGTATTTTCAATTTTATCTTTATTAATATTGTTTATTGCAGCAATAAACATTTATTATGTTGTTGAAGTTAATGTAACATCAAATGATGAATGCTATTGGGTGCCCAAAAAAGTAAATGCAGACAGCAGTGCTATATTATTTAAATTTGTTAAAGAAAATGGAGTTACCTGGAATGCCGGTATTAGAAATGATGATCAACTTTTAGGTATTGATAATATTCCGACTAAAACAATTTGGCAGGCTCAATTTATCCTTAACAAATTTAAGGAAGGGGAACTTGCCGATTATACTGTTCTGCATAATGGTAAAATACTTAAAACAAAAGTTTATGTAAAAAAACTTCTTCAATTCGGAGATTTAGCTCTAAATCTTTTTGGTTTGTTCTGGTTCATAATTGGTTATTTAGTCCTTTCTTCAAAACCCGACGGACTCATTCAAAAACTGTTTTTTGCAATAGGTGTTGCAACTGTATTGGCAGGTATGCAGGTAATTTTAAAATCCTTTACTTTTCTTGAAGCACTTGGTCAAACACAAACTGTTTTTATTCCAATTGTATCTTTCTTTTGGGCACTGGGATTTTCTTCCCTCCCGGCTTTAATTATTTATTTCTTCTGGATATTTCCCAAACCATATAAATTTGTTGAGAACAATGGTGTTAAAATTTTATTAGTTCTTATTCCTGTAATATTATTTAGTCTAGTAACTGTATATATTTATCTTACTTTTATAGCACAAGAATTAAATATCTTTTATTTTCTAAGACTAATAGGTTACATCTCCTTTTTTAGTGCTTGTAGTTATATAATAGGATGGATATCATTAGTCATAAATTACAGAAGACTTAAGGATAAAAGAGAAAAAAGACCAATATTTTTAGTACTGATAGCTTTCAGATTTCAATTATTGCTGTTTTTTATACTTCTACAATTGCACCTACATTAGCGGAAACAATTTTTAATTCTCCTGAATATTATACACCGATTATTCTTATAATTCTACTTCCCCTGGCTTTTGGTTATTCAATTTATAAATACCAATTGATGGATGTAAGTGTTGTTGTAAAAAATACAATTATATATGGTGCTGCTTCTCTTTCATTAGCTGGTGTTTATTTCTTTATAATTTATGTTATGGGGCAAGGCATAAGTAAAGCAATTAGCACAGATTATCAGGGCTTAATTGCCGGTATATTGTTTGTTATTTTTGCTGTTATTTTTCAATCCACAAAAGATAAATTTCAAGAATTTATTACTGCTAAATTTTATCCCGAACAATTTGCTTATAGAAAAGTACTTATAAAATTCAGTTCTGATGTTACCACACTTAT
>JADFGB010000089.1 GCA_022567875.1 Bacteroidota bacterium
ACCGCATCAACACGCTTTTTCGGTGACCAAGTGGAACATTCGCGTAGATTCGCGTAATTCGCGGGCAGTTTTTTTAGGACCAAGTCGATTCGTGTTGCCTCGTAGGTTGCGGCCAGCGTGTTGACCTCAAGAATCCCATCGGCCCCATTGTTGGTAACTCGGTATCATTTCGTAAGTTAACCGTGCTATCACGGCCCCAAGTGGCGCTGTCCAACTAGGACTTGTGAAAAAATAAAATTGGCCGTTTGACACACATGAAAGGGAGAATCCGCACGGAACAGAACGTCGAACTGCCGGAATAGTATGACGCGGATTCTCTCTTTCATTCGTGGCGGGTCGGGGTAGGTTGACTCGGAATTGAAGCCATCGCGGCGGACGATGCAAGGTCGCGCAACCGTGCCCCACGCCGCGTTTGCTTCAATTGGTATGTCAAACGGCCCATTTATTTTTTTTACAAGTCCCGTCTTTTTTTAATTTTAATTCGGCTTCGAGTGGATCTGCAAGCGGTTCAATAATTTTGTCTTTGGCAGTATCTATAATTTGAACTTGGGCAAATATCATTTCAAAAATTGCTTTCTCAAATTTGTTTTTTGATTTTTTAATTTTAGTTTTGTTCATTTTTTAATATTTTTAATTTTATCATCTAACTCATTTAATTTATTAACAGATTCTTTTGATATTGTTTTATTTTTTCCTTTTTGCAGTACTCCAACCATTCAAGATGAAATTTATTTTGTAATATTTGTAATCCTGTTTCACAATCTAATTTTCTTTGATTATAGGGCGAATTGTTTAATTGATGTTTAACATTTGTATTGATAAGTAAAAATTGATAATTATCTAACTGAAGCGAAACATACTGAAAAGATAAATCATAACAATCTAAAAAAATTGCATTTTCTGATTTTCCGTGTAAATTTGAAAATTGATCCATTACACCACAATTAACACCTGCAAAATTATGCTCGGCCGCAATAGAAATATTCATTATTTCGCTTTTGTTTAATCCCAAATTGAAAAGCTTATTTAATCCGTAAACAACTCCATTTTCTAAAGCGGCAGATGAAGACAAACCTGCACCTATTGGGATATTTCCACCAAAAACAAGATTGAAATTTTCAATTTTAGCACTTTTATTTAGTATCCCCGAAATAACACCTATTATATAGTTTTTCCAACTTCCGACTTCTTGTTTTCCAATATTATTGAAATCAATTTCTAAACTTTCATTAAAATCTATTGAATATATTTTAGAAATATTCTTATTACTTTTTGCTAATGCTATAATAATGCATTTGTCAATAGTTGCCGGGAAAACCAATCCCATATTATAATCGGTGTGTTCGCCAATAAGATTTATTCTACCCGGAGAACGAACCAATAAAGGATGTTGAGTAAATTTATATTCAAATTCTGTTTTTATTTTATTTATTAGTTCCTTATTCATTTCTAAAGCTTATGAAAAATAATGGAAAATATTAACTCTTTATAATTTTGTGACAACTAAATGGAGATTTTTTCATCTAAATAAATCGGTTTGTTTTAGTATTAGATGCAAGCATAAATTTTATGCGTGTTACAGTGCGTTTTATTCTTTTTTAAAACTTCTTTTTGCTACCCTTTTTTTGCGAAGATTAACAGCCATCTAGTCCTTATTTAATGTTTTATAAATATAAGGGATAAATGTCAATAAATCCGTAAAGAAACAATAAAAGTAAACATGTTAATTGTGAGATAAAAACCCCTGCCTATGTTATTAAGCTGTGGGTGGTAAGTTGAATAAGATTAGGAAATGGTTTTATTGCAAATGTGATTATTGGAAAATACTAGAAGTTTCTTTTTAGTTCACAAGATTATTGCAAGAAGTATAACTTTAATAGAGAAAATGATAAAGGTGTTTGACTATATTTGTAATAACATACTTTACTGTTTAATTTGCAGATAAAACGCATAGCGTTTATTGAGACGTTGGCTTCATTAAAATTACTCAATCAAACGAAATGGATTTTAAACTATAATTTGACTAAAATTAGAAATGAATTATGACTGAACCTGAAAAACTTTTTCACGAAATTGCCAAAGAAATTCCTGAAGCTATTGAAGGAAAAATGTTTGGTTCTTTGTGCATTAAGTCAAATAATGGAAAAGCTGCTGCAATTTTTTGGAAGAATGATATGCTATTCAAACTTAGTGAAAAAGAACAGAAAAAAGCATTGAAACAAAACGGTACAAGTATAGGATTTCACCTTTATGCACCTGAAAAACAAATGAAAGGATGGGTTTTTGTTCCTGAAAAACATTCAGACAAATGTATAAATTTCAGTAAAAAAGCAATTGTATACGTAAAGAGTTTGGAGAAATAGACATTACTGTTTGATTGATTTCGTAAAATTACTTGGGTGAATACAAAAATTAAATTAGGAGGATAAAATGACTAATTTTCAGAATCGTATGTTACGGGCAGCTAAGTTGGACGTTAATCTGTATGAAGAGGTTGAGGCCGACACTGGGTCCATGCGCCAAGCCATGGGAGTGGTGGTTCTCTCCAGTATAGCCGCTGGAATAGGCAGCATTGCAACAGGTGGGCTTGGTGGAATTTTGATGGGAACATTCGCTGCCCTTATCGGCTGGTATGTCTGGGCCTATTTAACTTACCTTATTGGCACGAAATTGCTGCCAGAGCCACAGACCAAAGCAGATTTCGGTGAGTTGCTGCGCACTATTGGCTTTGCGAGCTCTCCCGGTTTGATTCGAGTATTAGGTATCATCCCCGGGCTGGGAGGAGTGGTTTTTCTAGCAGCGTCAATTTGGATGCTAATAGCAATGGTAATTGCAGTAAGACAAGCTCTTGATTATAAGAGCACATTACGAGCTGTAGGAGTTTGCGTAATCGGCTGGATTATTCAAGCGTTAATCCTGTTGGCATTGTTTTCCATTTTAGGTGGTGCTGCAAAACCGGTCTAATTCTTTTTTACGCAGCCGTAAAAACATCATCAATAAAAAAATTATGATGAGATTCAGTTCAAGTATTAATTTTTACAAATTACTGCATCTCATCAAAAAATATCTTTTATTATTTAATTAGAATCATCTTCTTAGTTTGAACAAAATTAACCGCTTCACCTGTGGCGGTTAGTCTGTAAAAATACACTCCTGAAGTCAATCCTCTGTTGACGGATGAAGCATCAAAATGTACTGTGTAATTACCGGCAGATTTAGTTTCGTTCACCAATGTGGTAACCTCCATCCCTAATAAATTGTAAATCTTTAAGTCTACAAAGCTATCCGCCGAAAGCTGATAGCTAATAGTTGTACTCGGATTAAACGGATTCGGATAATTCTGAGCAAGGGAAAATTTTTTTGGAATTGTGTTATTTTTTTTATCATCATTCAAACTTGTAACAAGATCATTGTTATATCTGACAAGTACAAAATCATAATTACTGCCGTTGTAAGCTCCGCCAACCGCAAGTATTTTTCCGTCATCCTGAAGAATTACCGAAGTCAGTGTATCGTCAAAAGATAATATATCCGTTATTACATTGCCGAAACTTGCATCGATATTTCCCGTTGAATCTAAACGTGTTAAAGCAAAATCAAAATTACTTCCGTTACTGCTTACTCCCCCAATTATTAACTTTCCGTCGCTTTGCAGAACGGAAGCTGAGCCTTTATCATCAATGTTATTTAAAGATAACATTTTTATACCGTCAACTCCGTAAGTAGAATCTACAGTTCCGTCAATCTTATATCTTACAACAGAAAAAACATTTTTACTTCCATCAAAAGAATAGCCGCTTACTAAAATTTTGCCACCATTTTCTATTAAAACAGATTTGGCAAAATCATCAGCCTTACCTATTTCTGTTGCTACCTTTCCTTCATCGCCGAATGTATTATCCAGTGTACCGTCTTGTTTATATCTTACCACTGTAAAATTATTATCAGTCAAGCTGTTTGAATAACCTGCTAATAAAATTCGTTTGTCATTTAACGAAGCTACACTTTGTGCTCTGTTGTCAAATGTACTGATTGCTGTCGTTATCACTCCTCCTGTGCCAAAACTGTTATCGAGTGTACCGTCTGTATTGTACCTAACAATTGCAAATTCCAAATTCAGGACTCTTTCCGAAATACCCGACTGAATTATTTTCCCGTCATTCTGTAATGCAAGCGAATTTGCCATATCATCAAATATACCTACTGAAGTAGTAACAATTCCACTGTTGTTGAATCTGGTATCCAAAGTACCGTCCGTTTTGTATTTTAAAAGTGCAAAATCATATTTACTGCCAGTCCAAGTGTAGCCACCGATATAAATATACCCACTTGTATCAATCTTTATTGAAGTTGCTTTGTCATCTGTATTACCTATTTGTGTTATTACAACTCCCCCGTTTCCGAAGGACGCATCCAATGAACCATTGGGGTTATACCTAACAGTAACAAATTTGTAAGATGAATCGGAGAGCAGAAAACCTGTAACGATAATTTTTCCGTCAGATTGTAGGGCTACATCCTGTGCAATATTATTTAACGAACTTAAAGATGTTATTACTTTCCCGTTCACACCGAATGAGAGATCTAAACTTCCCGGCTGTGCAAAAATAAACCCCGTTAAAGACAGTATTGCGGAAAAATGGATGAAGAAAATAAAAGCTTTGCTTTTCATTGGTTTTTATTAAAAATGATATCTATAAATAAAGAATTTAGCTAAATATTTATGTCAATTAAAGGACATAAACATTAATAATTTTTTAAGGAAAAAATTACAGAGTAAGGAAAAATTGTAGAGTGAATCTTTATCTCGACTTAAGGCGGGCTATTAGCCCTAATTAAAGTGATGTGATATTAAATAAAAAAATAGGATTGGATTTAAAAATATTCACATAATTAACATCTACATATTTATAAAAATTATTCCGGATCATAAACTTCTATATGATTTGAATTCGGAACAACACTATTATCCAAATCTGTAATTAAAGTAAAAAGTCTACCTACAAATAATTTTTGATTCCCATAATTAGCGATAGAATAAACACCTTCGTTTATATCAAGTGCACAGGAAGACCAACGCGGTTTCGGGATAGAATCATTTTTTGAAATTTTAGCGAAAACCGGTTCGGATGTGATAGGATCAATTTTAATTTTATATCCTTCTGTATTGAAAGATCCGTTTATTATTTTATTAATTTTGCCGTTTTTATACAATATTTCATTCAAATTATAGCTGTAGAAGGAGATTGGACAAATTATACTAGTTTATCAACAGATCCATTTTATACAGATTATTTTTCTGCTGATGGATTGCTTCCAACTAAACTTGTTGATTTTATTAATCTTGATAATGTTAATTTAGTAGGTTCTTGGATTGGAACTATTATCCCAGAATTTAGAGATAAAACAGGAGCAGGCCAATACATTGAAGATATTGTGAACGTATCTACTCCATTAACAGGAGTTCTTCTTAATATAAATAACGAAGCTCTTGATCAAATTGATGTTTCTGCTGGTAATTATTATTTAGGTGATGGAAATACAGTTAGTGCTGCTAATTATATAGTTGATTTAGTTGGTCATAATCTTATTCAAGATGATTCCAGTAATGTAATGACTAATTTTTTAAGTTATGACATAAGTGTACTTCAAGCAACTATTCATACTACCGTTGATATTAGTATAGCAAATGACGCGAGTACAAGATTTACTGTTGACGCTTCTGTAGCTTCAAATATTACTGTTGGTAGTCTTATTAAATCATATACTGTTACTGAAGGAATACATTTAACTTATGTAACTTCTAAAGTTACTCTAAATGATACTTTTTCTTATTTTGAAAAAATAGTCTTTTGTGCTATCGT
>JADFGB010000090.1 GCA_022567875.1 Bacteroidota bacterium
GGCTCCCAGCTATTCTGACCCTTAAACTGGTTGTTCAGAATAGTTCCGGGCGCGTGAACGTGAGGCTCCCATCTATGCCAACGGGAGCCAGAATTGAAATTCTGGTTTTGTCTACCCTGCATACCAATAGCTCGGCCGGCGCCTTACCAAGGCTTTTGGATATGGGAGTAGAACCTTTTCTTATTTCTTCTACTTTAAATCAAACTATAAATCAGCCAAATCCTCCACAAGTTAGTCCTTCTCATATTAGTTTTAGTGCAGTTAATAGAACAAAATTTGAAGTTGAGGTATTTGGGAAAGTTTGGGCAAAAATCAATAATGAAATATTTGAATTCAAGGGAGGGTTTTATGGAGACAAAACTAATATTTTGCTTCAACCATTTCTATCAGGAGGAGGGGGTTTTGACTTAAAAGATTTGAAAAATAAAAACTTTATTAAAAAAGAATATTCTAAGTTCTTTATATAATTATTTTTTCGGGGTGTAGCGCAGCCCGGTTAGCGCGCGTCGTTCGGGACGACGAGGTCGGGAGTTCGAATCTCCCCACCCCGACTGTTTTTATTTTTTATTTATTATTTTCAATTTATTATTTAAGGAATTATTATGGCTAAAAATCATTCTTTTGATATAGTATCTGAAATTGATTTCCAAGAAGTGGATAATGCTGTTAATCAGGCTTACAAAGAAATTTCTCAAAGATATGATTTAAAAGATTCACATACCGAGCTTTCGCTTAACAAAAAAGATAAATTATTGTCTATTAATACTAAGGATGATTATTCACGCAAAGCCAGTATTGATATACTACAAACAAAGATGATCAGAAGGGGTATATCTATAAAGGCTTTAGATTTTGAGGAACCTGAAAGTGCTTCCGGCGGGAGATTGAAGCAAAAAATAAATCTGCGTTCAGGTATTTCTAAAGAAAATGCTAAAAAAATTACCAAGCTTATTAAAGAATCTAAATTAAAAGTAAGCGCACAAATACAAGATGAACAAGTAAGAGTACAAAGCTCAAAAATTGACGATCTTCAATCAATTATAAGCCTTGTAAAAGAAGCAGACCTTGATTTTCCAACACAATTTACAAATATGAAATAAAGATGTCCACGTATTAAGTAACTGTTAATGATTTATTTGTTTTTCGTTTATTACCTGTAAATTGTTAATTATCATAATGAGCGGAGCGAAGTGTCTCAATTTTATCTGGAATGAGTTTCTTCTTTCCGCTTGGCTTAAATCTGAATGACATTATTAAATTATTAATTTTTTAATTTTAATCCATTATCATTCTTAAAAATGATGAGCTGTCTTTTTCATCATCAGAATTTACTTCTTCCTCTTCCTTTTTCTTTTTCTTTTCTGCTTTATCCTTTGCCCAATTATAACGTGATGATTCAAATTTAAACCCATTTTCAGTTGGAGTTTCTTCTTCTTTTTCTAAAGATGCTTTCGGTTTATTAACTCTCATTATAGTTGGGATATCTAAATCATCCTGATCAATATCGGTTGTTTTCAGAAAATCAAAACCGCCTCTAAAAGTTCCTTTCTCTTTATTTTCTGTTGTTTTCTTATATGCCGGTTTAGCTCTGGCAGAATCGAACCCTGTTGCAATTACAGTATAAGATACATAATCATTCATTTCATCTTTTCTAACACAACCGAATATAACATTCGCTTCTTCACCGGCTGCTTCAAATATTACATTATTACCTTCATTTATTTCTTGCATTGTTAGGTTGTTTGAACCAGTAACATTAAGAAGAATACTTTTTGCTCCTTTTATGTTTAAGCCTTCTAGTAAAGGACTTGAGATAGCTTTTTGTGCAGCTTCTATTGCCCTGTTTTCACCGCTAGCTATTCCGCATCCCATTAATGCTTCACCACTTTGATTCATTACAGATCTTACATCTGCAAAATCAACATTGATTCTTCCTTCAACCGTAATTATATCAGCTATGCCTCTTGTAGCTTCATAAAGCACTTCGTTAGGTTTATCAAAAGCATCAAATGCGTTTATATTGGCATCAAGTATATTTAACAGTCTATCATTTGGTATAACAATCAAACTATCAACATATTGTCTTAATTCTTGAATACCCTGTTCTGCATTAAGCATACGTTTTTTACCTTCCCATTTGAAAGGTTTTGTAATTATACCTACAACTAATGCCCCGGTAGTTTGAGCAATTGATGCAATAATTGGGGCACCCCCGGTACCGGTTCCTCCGCCCATACCGGCGGTTATAAAAACCATGTCACTACCGGCAAGTATCTCGGCAATTTTTTCCCTGTCTTCCTCTACTGCTTTTCGTCCTACATTAGGATCAGCACCTGCACCAAGTCCCCTTGTAATATTAGTACCGACTTGTATTTTATGTGTAGCACTGCTATTGTTTAATACCTGAACATCAGTATTAATCGCAATATATTCTACACCTGTTAATCCCTTATTAATCATGCTTTCAATAGCGTTACATCCACCGCCGCCAACACCTACTACTCTTAGAATTGCTGACATGGGTTTACCTCTATCTATTGTTGCAAATTTTGACATGATTTTACCTCATTTATTAATGTGAAATTATAATTCATCAAAAAATTGTTGTACTCTCTTTACATAAAATGAAATTGTTTTCATTCCTTTTTTGCGTTTTGATTTTATTAATCCTTGATATTCACTTGATGTACCTCCTGGAATGCCTTTAATTAGTCCTGCTACTGTTGCAAACTCCGGGCTTTCAATTTCATTAGATAAACCCGCACCCAGATCTTGGGGAACACCTATTCTAACTGGTAGACCCAAAACTTCCTGTGCTAATTCTGTACATCCTTTTAAGAGAGAGCCTCCACCAGTTAATACTACACCTGCTTTAATTTTCTGTTTATAACCTGCATTACGTATTTCATTATCAATTAAAGTAAAAAGTTCTCTCATTCTAAGGCTTATAATTTGTGTCAGCAGTGTTATAGGAATTCTAGTATTTGCTCTTGCGCCTACACCTTTTATTAAAATGTCTTCATCTTTTATTATTGCATTTTCCGTGGCATATCCATAATCTATTTTCAGCATTTCTGCTTGATTTGAAACTATACCCAATGATTCTCTTATATCATTAGTCACCTGGTTACCAGCAATACCAATAACCTTTGTGTGCTTTATTGATTTATTATGGAATATTGCAATGTCCGTTGTCCCTCCGCCAATATCTATTAAAGCCGTACCCAGATCTTTTTCATTCTCTTCCAAAACAGATGAACTGGAAGCAATCGGTTGTAAAACATAGTTTCTCACTTCAAGCCCTGCTCTTTCTACCGACTTTCTTATATTCATAATTGCAGGAACAGAAGCCAATACAATATGGTTTGTTGCTTCCAACCTAGAGCCTGACATTCCGATGGGATTATCAATTCCGCCTTGATGATCAATAGAAAATTCTTCAGGAATTATGTGAAGTATCTGCCTGTCAGAAGGAATGTGAATTGTTCGAACATCGGCTTCTAATCTTTCCAAGTCTTCTCTTGTTATTTCTTTATCTTCATTATTTATAGTAACATAATTCCTATGACGCATACTTGTAATATGTTCACCTGCCACGCCTACATTTACAACGTTTATACTTACACCGGCTCTGTTAGAAGCAATAGAAACTGCTTCTTTAATTGCTTCGGCTGTTTTACCAATGTTAGCTACTAATCCCTTATTCAAACCCTCCGATGGTGCTACACCAAATCCTAAAATATCCAGAACACCGCTTTCCAATTCTTCTGCAATAACTGCACAGACTTTTGTTGTACCTAGGTCTAACCCAGCAATTAAATTATTCTTTTTCATTGTTTATAACCTATTTTTTCTGATTTACCAACATATATTTTATTAGCAAATCTTAAGTCAATGTAACTACTGTTGTTTACTAACATTTCGCCTCTTAATAGATTAGCCCAAAGCGTTTCCAAGTAAATAATTTTTCTTGCTGTTTCTCCCCTGCCAAATATTACAGGCGGTTTAATTCCTGAAAATGTTAATATTATATCTCCTCCGTTCCTCAAATTTATTTCCGAAAGACTCAACAACATCTTTCTATCTGAATATCTGATAGCATCTATAATCCTGATAGCATCCGAAAGATCATTCGATTTTATTATTGTAAGGGGCTTTACCTCTTCTATATTTTTCGGATTGCTAATTATTGGAATTGACGAAAACCTTGAATTTGATAAAATAGGTACGACTTCAGATTCATCTGTTAAAAATAAAGGGTCACCTTTACTTAATAATATTGCAGTTATTTTTTTCTCTTTTATATTTACCCTGGCTTTTTCATCTTCTACAAACTCAATATCGGCGTTTGCAACGTAAGGATGTTTTAATACTCTGTCTTTTAATATTGAAAGATTGAAAGTGTGAATTGGTTTTGTCCTATTGTTATAAATAAATTTTATATAATCATTAGAAGACATTAACTTGTTTCCAGTAATTTCAATCACTTTAATATTACCTCCTGTTTTATTCTTCGGATTAATTGAAATAAGCAAAATGATTGCCATAAATAAAAAGCTGAAAAGAATAATTGAGAATATTTTTCTTTTATTTTCATACATTTAATTTTTACTATTAAGCATTTCAACAAACTTTTCGCCGTATTTCCAAATATCTCCGGCGCCCATGGTTATAATTATGTCATCGTTTTCTTTAATTTTATTCAATAAGTCAGGCACATCATTTTTATTTTGAACGTACATTACATTTGTATGCCCCATTTCTTTCAATGCATCAGAGATTAATTTTCCAGACACACCCTCAATTGGTTCTTCTCTTGCGGGATAAACATCCGTACAAATAAATAAATCAGTATCCATAAATGATTTTGCAAATTCATTGTAAAAATCTCTTGTTCGTGTATATAAATGAGGTTGAAATACAACTACCAGCCTGTTCTTCCACCCTTCTCTTATGCCCAAAAGTGTTGCGCTTGTTTCAGTTGGGTGATGTGCATAATCATCAACAACAAGAATTTCTTTATTATATTTCACTTCGAATCTTCTATATACACCTGCAAATTTTTCCAAGGCATTTTTTATTACATTAAATTCTAATCCTAATTCTAATCCGATACAAACTGCAACAAGTGAATTTTTTATGTTATGCTTACCGGGAATTTTTAATTTAATTCCACCTAATTCTTTACCATTATAAATAACCGTATACGAACTATTGAAAGTGTTGTGCGTAATATCAACTGCTCTTAAATCAGCTTCTTGTGATAAACCGTAAGTAATAATTTTTTTGTTTAATTCGGGCATTATGTTTTTTAATTCCGGTTCATCAATACAAAGAGTTACAAATCCATAAAAAGGAACTTTGTTTGCAAATTCAATGAAAGCACATTTAATATCATCCAAATCTTTATATGTATCTAAATGTTCACTTTCTAACGTTGTTAATGCCGCAACGGTAGGAGTTAATTTTAAAAATGTTCTGTCAAATTCATCGGCTTCCACAACAATAAATTCACCTTGACCGAGTCGGGCATTAGTCCCACCCAAACCACTTAATTTTCCGCCAACAATAATTGTAGGATCAATTCCTCCTTCGGTGAGTGTGAGTCCAACCATAGAAGTAGTAGTGGTTTTTCCGTGTGTGCCTGCAATACCGATTCCGTATTTCATCCTCATACATTCTGCTAACATTTCAGCTCTTTTAATTATCGGGATATTTCTGTCAACAGCAGTTTTCACTTCAGGGTTATCAATTGTAACAGCAGAAGAATAAACAAGTACATCCGCATCTTTTACGTTTTCGGGTGAATGCCCTTCATAAATATTCATTCCCATATCACT
>JADFGB010000091.1 GCA_022567875.1 Bacteroidota bacterium
TACCCCCAAATGGATATCAACATATAAAAACTTTGATATAAAAGATTTAATTTTAAAATTAGAAAATCAGATTGGATTTCCCTGTGTGGTCAAACCAAATGATCAGGGTTCAACTGTGGGGCTAACCATTTGCCAAGACAAAAATAGTGTTGAAGAAGCAATTTTACTTTCATTGAGTTTTTCCGAAAAAGTTTTAATTGAAGAATATATATCAGGCAGGGAAATAACCGTTGCGGTTTTAGAAAATAAAGCTTTACCTGTTTTGGAAATTAAACCTGAACACGGTTTATATGATTATGAATGCAAATATACTGCGGGAAAAAGTCAATATATTGTTCCAGCAGAAATCCCAATGGAAGTTGCTAAATTTATGCAAAAAGAAGCTTTAACTGCTTTCAATGCTCTTGGTTGTTCTGTATACGGCAGAATCGATTACAGGTTATCCGAAAGTAATGTGCCATATTGTTTGGAAATAAATACACTTCCCGGTATGACTTCTACAAGCTTAGTACCAAAAATGGCAAAAGCTGTGGGTATTTCTTTTGATGATTTAATAGATAAAATAATTAAACTTAGTTTGTGATTTAAATTGGTGCAAAAAAACAAAATTAAATACATTGTTTATTTAATAATAATTCTCATCGGATTAGTTTATGTGCTTTTTAATAAATATGGAATTTTCAAATATTGGAAACTTGAAGGTCAGGTTAATTATCTAAAAAACAAAATATCAATTATTGAAAAGGAAAATAAAATACTTGAAGCTGAAATTGATTCACTAAAAAAGAATGTTCCCGCCAAAATTGAAAGAATTGCCCGCGAAAAATATAATATGAAAAGAAAGAATGAACATGTTTTAAGAATAGAAGAAAAGTGAAAGATATAAAAATAGAAATACCGAGAGTACCCCTTGCTGAAAGAGTAAGACCAAATAAGTTACAAGATTTTGTTGGGCAGGAATCTTTACTTGCCGATGGCTCACCAATAAATTTAATGATTACAAACGATACACTTAGTTCATTCATCCTTTGGGGACCTCCCGGAAGCGGTAAAACTACAATTGCAAAAATTATTGCCGAGCAGACTTCATCTGAATTTTTTCAACTTAGTGCTGTTTCTTCGGGAGTTAAAGATGTAAGAAAAGTTATTGAATTAGCTGAAGGGAATAAAAAGATTAATAAAAGGACAATTCTTTTTATTGATGAAATACATAGGTTTAATAAATCACAACAAGATGTTCTTCTTAATTCTGTTGAAGCCGGAACTATAATATTAATAGGTGCAACAACAGAGAATCCTTCTTTTGAAGTTATACCTGCACTAAGATCCAGAGCAAGAATATTTATACTTGATTCATTAACCGCAGATGAATTAAAAACTATACTTCATTCAGCAATTGACAAAGATGATTTTCTTTCTTCAGTCAACATCAAATCTATAGATGAAGATTTTTTGATATATCTCTCCGGCGGAGATGCAAGAAGCTTGCTTAATATTTTGGAAGCAGCTGCAATTCACGAAATTAATAGCGATGAAATAAATATCAATAAAAAAATATTGGAGACAATTGTTCAGCAGAAAAATATTATTTATGATAAAAGCGGTGAAGAGCACTATAATTTAATTTCAGCATTCATAAAAAGTATCAGAGGAAGTGATCCTGATGCAGCCTTATACTGGATGGCTAGAATATTGGAAGGTGGAGAAGACCCTTTATTTATAGCAAGAAGGATGGTCGTACTCGCATCAGAAGATATAGGGAATGCATCACCAAACGCACTTGTTTTGGCTGAATCAACTTTCAGCGCCGTAAATAAAATAGGGATGCCTGAGGCAAGAATAATATTGGCACAGTGTGTAACATATCTTGCATCATCCCCCAAAAGCAACGCTTCTTATGAAGGTATAAGTGCCGCTATAAATGAAGTAAAGGTGAATAAACTTTTTCCCGTTCCTTTACATTTAAGAAATGCACCTACCAAACTGATGAAAGAAATAGGCTACGGTAAAGAATATAAATATACCCATAATTACGAGGGAAATTTTGTACAGGAAAATTATCTTCCCGATGAAATAAAAAATAAACAGTTTTATTTTCCAACTGTAAACGGACAAGAGAAAAAATTACTTGAAAGATTAAAAGCTCTTTGGAAAGGAAAGAAAAAGTATTGATAAATTTCTTTTGCCAAATTTGTAATAATGAAGAGAATAATTCTTTTTACACGGTTAGAGAAATGCAGTTCGGGACAAGAGATAAATTTAACTACTGCGAATGTTCCAAATGTGGTTGCTTGCAATTAGTAAATCCTCCTAATGATATGTCCGAGTACTATCCTAAAAATTATTTTTCATTTCAGAAGCAAAAAATATCTTCATTAAAAGAAAGTCTAAATATTTTTAGGGATAAACATGTTTTAGGAAAGAAAAATTTAATTGGGAATATTTTATACAAAATTTATGGGGCACCTACTTATACTAATTGGCTAATAAATGCTGATGTTAATTTTAAAAGTGAAATTCTAGATGTTGGATGCGGTGCTGGTGAACTGCTTTACAGAATGGGTAATGCCGGGTTTAAGAATGCTATGGGTATTGATTTATTTATTGATAACAATATACATTATAAAAACGACGTACATATATTAAAGAAAAGCTTGTTTGAAATAGATAGTCAATTTGATTTTGTAATGATGCATCATTCATTAGAACATATGCAAGATCAACATAAAGTTTTTAAAAAGATTTATAGCATTTTAAAACCTAAAAAAAATCTTTTAATAAGAATACCAATTTGCTCTTCTTTTGCTTGGAAAAATTACCGTGAAAATTGGTTTGCTTTAGAAGCGCCAAGACATTTTTTTATTCACTCAGAAAAATCCATAGAATTACTGGCTGAGAAACACGGTTTTAAAATTAAAAGTATTTCATACGATTCCAGGAACATTCAATTTTGGGCAAGTATACAATATCAAAAAGATATTCCTTTAATGGATGAGAAATCATATTTCATCAATCCTAAGAGCTCAATTTTTTCTGATAAAGAAATAAAAGAGTTTGAAAAAGAAACAAAATTATTAAATGAAAACGGGGGAGCGGATCTGGCTGTAATTTATTTGGAGAGAATTGATTAAAGTAAAGAGAAAGTTTTCCCCGGTAATTGTCTAACCAAACCTCTAAACTCCAATGATAATAAATGAACAAGGCAATCAGAAGTGGAAAGTTTTGTTAATTCGGCTAATTTATCAATTTGAATTGGTTCATCATTCAGCACGTTTACTATTTTTGCTTCAAATATATTTAAATCAATATGTATTTTCTGTTTCTTAATTTTTGTGGAAGAAGCAATTTTCAAATTCAGTTCTGATAATACATCATCAACATTAGCAATAAGTTTGGCTTCACCTTTTTGTATTAATCTATTAGTGCCATCAGATGTTTTTGTGTTTATATTACCAGGTAAGGCAAATACTTCTCTGCATTGGTCAAGTGCAAATTCGGCAGTTTGCAAAGCACCGCCCTTTAAACCCGTTTCAATAATAATTGTGCCATAACATAGACCGGATATTATCCTGTTTCTTTTCGGGAAATTCATTGCATCAGGTTTTGTACCTAATGGGTATTCTGAAAGAACAACCCCGCTATTTTTTATTTCTGAAAAAAGTTTTTTATTCTCCGGTGGGTAAATAACATCCAAACCTGAGCCAAGAACGGCAATAGTTCTACCGTTATTTTTCAATGCAGTTCGGTGTGAAATTGAATCAATTCCTCTTGCCATACCGCTTACTATAGTTATGTTTCTTTCTACTAAATCTTTACAAAAAATTTCTGTTTGTTTTTTTCCGTAATCACTTGGTATTCTTGTACCTACTACTGCAATTGAATTATCATCTTCTTTTTTAAACTTTCCTAATTTGTATAAAATTATCGGCGGATCATAAATCTTTTTTAATAAGAAAGGATAACCTTCATCTAAAATTGTTATTATTTCACCCCCAATTTTTGCAAGTTTATCCAATTCTTTTGAAATAAATTCTTCAACTTCTTTTCTTCTGTTATTTGCTTTTTGAATTCTTTGTGCGAGGTTATCGCTTATTCCCTCAGTTGAGATTAGCTGATGAAAATCGGACGATAGAATTTTTTCTGAATTGTAAAACTTTGTAAGAAGATGCTTAATTCTGTTGGGACCTAATTGGGCTACACTAAGTAGTAATTTTAAATTAATAAGTTCATTTAAGTCTAAGTTTGACAACTTTTTTATCTAACAAAATTATGTGTTAATTTTAATATCAATTTCATCCACAACAGCAACAATTACAGAATGTACGGGTGTTTTTTTGTGACCAAGAATTTGCTGTACAGCTTGTCCCTCTTGTACAACCAATACAGTATCACCAATACCTGAATTCACAAAGTCCAAAGCAATTACATCTTTTTTGCCGATTAAATTACCTTCTAAATCTATCTTTTGTATTATTAGGAGTTTATGCCCCTTTAAGTAGGAATTTTTTTGAGTTGCGACAACGTTACCGGTAACTTTTGCTAATAGCAATTATTTACCCTGTGAATTTTGTTCTTTCTTATTTTTACGGATCAGTATTGATGCAGGTATAATTAGCAGATAACCTATCATCAGTATAAATGGAGAAACAAAAAGTGAAACGGTACTGTCCCAATTTCCAATGGACATAAAATAAAAGCCTATAATTAGAACAGCTATTCCGAGAAAAAGTAAATAATAATTATTCTTACCCCAATAAATTTTAAATGGTGAAGTAATTTTAACTGCAGAGCGTGATTTTGTTCTTTTAACTTTTTTTGGCATAATAAAAATCCTTATATAAAATAAAGCCCAATGATAGGGATATCACTGGGCCGACCCATTAATTTTAAAGGGCAGGGGAGAACCCTTTAAAAGAGTCGGTGGAAATATAATTTGATGAAATGATATTGTCAAGCAACCCCAGTGTAACTCTTCTCGGAAAAGAAGTCTACCGAGAGTTAAATGGAATTTTATTTACTAATTTGATAAACAATTTTTCTAATAGTATCAAATTGCAAGTAAGGATAATCTTCCCGTATAACATCTATGGCATCGCCGGCGCTTATTTTAGTAGACCTCAATAGTTTAAATTTTCTTCTTATTTGGTAATCTCTTACTGATTTTTCATCAATGAGACCGTGTGCGTTAAGAAGATCATATATTTCGTCGCTAATTAAATCATTAAGCGGGTTGTCTATTTTTGCTTTAATTGTTTTCATAAGCTGATCCTATTATTGATTTAATGTTATACATATCTATTCAAAATTGATGTAAGATAGTAGACTAAAAAGATTATTTTATGTTTGATATTAGCAAAACAAAAAACATTTAAAATAAATTCCCGTTTAAATATTTAATCTAAATTGAAATTTTTGTAAGTAGGTAGTTACCCTATTGGAATTAGAAAGTTAATATTTTATGATAAGTGATTTTAAAATGTAATTTAAATTACATTTTAAAAAAATGCTTATACGTTATGTTTAATATTATTCAAATATTTCTTAAATGATTTTAGCTTGAATGAGAATATATTTGTATTTTTCCGTTAATTATTATGATTAACATAGTCAGGAAAAAGAATGGACAAAAACCCATCGGAAGAAAATCAACTTAATACAAATAATGAAAATATTGTAGGTAATACATTTTTAGAATTTATAATAATTATCGTAAAACATAGGTGGTTCCTTTTTTGGTTTGTATTTTTAATTACAGCTGGAGCCATTGCATTTGCCTTATTATCCCCCAAATGGTACAAATCAACTGCATCAGTATTACCTGCAGA
>JADFGB010000092.1 GCA_022567875.1 Bacteroidota bacterium
TTACAGAAAAAATTTTATCAACTATACCTATAGTTCTTTGTCTGAACAGTTTTAATTTAGAATGAAAACTTTCTATAGCTACATTAGTAGCTCTGTTCTCAAAATAATTTAATTTTGATGATTTCAACATTGTGGATATTTTAAGAATAAATTAAATAACAGACCTAGAAAATTATTAAACTTTCTGAACCCTAGTAATGTTTTCTTCAATAACTTTTATTAACTGTCGCATCAGTCAGCTGACGGATTGAATCTGCCTCAAGAATATTTTTGACTTTAATTTTTATTTTCCGATAAAATATTCTTATATTTATTGTTCGTATTTTAATTATATGGTAAAGTATTTAGGAGAGATTAATGTCAAGAAAATGTCAGATAACAGGTGTGGGACCAATAGCGGGAAATAGTATTTCCCATGCTCATAATAAAACTAAAAGAAGATTTTTACCAAATATTCAAAAGAAGAAAATTTGGGTCCAAGAATTAAACCGTTTTGTTTCAATAAAACTTTCTACCAGTGCATTAAAAACTATTGATAAGAAGGGTACTGCGGAATTAGCAAAAATGATAAGAGAAAAGAAAATCAAGGTTAATTAAAAAATATTTTATTTTAAAAACAAAAAGGAAAGCAATTCAGCTTTCCTTTTTTATTTTAAAAAATATGTGGTTACCGTTACTCTCTAACTACCCATACTTTAACATTTGTACTAACAGAGGGATGAAGTTTCACATTTAATTCATAAATTCCTAGAGCTTTTATTTGGTCACCCATTTCAATTTTTCTTTTATCAATATCAAAACCTTTTTCTTTTAAGGCATCTGAAATCATTTGAGTTGTAACAGATCCAAATATTTTTTCCTCTTCCCCAACCTGAATAGGTATTGTAACTGAAACTTTTTCTAATTCAACAGATAGAGTTTCTGCTGCCGTTAGCTCCTGATTAATTTTTATATTTAAAGATTTTTTTTCTTCTTCTAATGCGCGAATATTACCTTTAAGGGCTGTGTAAGCTATTTTTTTAGGTATTAAATAATTTCGTGCATAACCGTCTTTAACGTTCACAATTTCTCCAACCTTTCCCAAGGTTTCTAAGTCTTTTCTAAGTATTACTTTCATATTATCTCCTAATCTGCACTATCTTGCTGAATCAGATACATATGGTAAAAGCGCCATATGACGTGCACGTTTAATTGCTAATGTTAATTGTCTTTGATATTTGGCTTTAGTGCCAGTAATTCTTTTGGGAATAATTTTACCCTGTTCTGTTGTAAATCTTTGCAGCATTTTAACGTCCTTATAATCAATATATTTAACGTTGTTTTTAGTGAACCTGCAAACCTTTTTTGTTCTTATATCGTTTCTCATAAAAAATCCTTTTTTATTTTAATAATTCTGATTCTTCATTAGATAAAAATTTATCAAATGAATCACCCGAATAATCTTTTTCTAATTCATTTATTTCCGGTTTAAAAGTATCTTCAATTTTTTCAACTCCTTCTGATTTGTTTCTTTTGTTCAAAAATTGAATTCTTCTTGCCTTAATTTCAACTATACTTCTGTTATGTCCGTCTTCTGATTTCCAATTACGGCTTTGCAGTTCACCGTCTACTAATACTGCATAACCTTTTTTTAGTTTATCACGACAACTTTCGGCAAGTTTATTCCAAGCAACTACTCCAATATAACATACATCTTCTTGCCATTGATTTGAGCTATCTTTATACTTTCTGTTAGAAGCAATAGAAAAATTTACAACAGGAGTATTGTTAGTCGTTTTTCTATACATAGGATCTTTAGTAAGATTACCGGCAACTATAACATAATTTATTTCGGGCATTTTCAAATCAGCCATAATATTTCTCCATACTTTCGATTAAATATCTTTTTCTTTCTCATCATCCGATGAATCTACCTTCTTTTCAGTTGACAAATTGGTTTTTTCTACCTCTTCAACTTTGTTTGCAGCATCTGATTTTTTTTGTTCTAAATATTCAAGCATAGCATTATCTAATTTAAGTGTAAGATAGCGTAAAATCTGCTCGTCTAAATTGAACATTCTTTCTAGTTTTGCTACAGTAGTAGTTTCTGCTTCATACCTGTAAAAGATATAATAGCCAATCTTGCTTTTATTGATGGGGTATGCAAGTCTTTTTCTCCCCCAATCTTCAATCTCATTTATTACACCGTTGTTACTTGTAATGGCATCCTTTATTTTGGAAATTTGAGATTGAATTTGTTCATCGTCAAGAGTTGCATTTATTATAACTGCACTCTCATAAGCATTTTTACTCATTGTAATAAGTTACCTCCCTTCGGTCTTTAGGCCCTCACAATAATTAGTGAAAGCAGGGTTAATAATAATTATTTAAAATAGGGACAAATTTATTTAATTAAAGGCGCAATTACAAGAGAAACCACAGCCATTAATTTTATTAATATATTTATGGATGGACCCGAAGTATCTTTAAATGGATCTCCAACTGTATCGCCAACTACTGCAGCTTTGTGAGGATCAGATCCTTTTCCATAACTTTTACCTTCAATTTCCACACCCTCTTCAATCATCTTTTTAGCATTATCCCAAGCACCACCTGCATTTGCTTGAAATATTGCCATCAGAACACCCGAAGCAGTAACACCTGCTAACAATCCTCCAAGTATTTCCGGGCCACCAAGAAAACCAAATACAACAGGTGTAAGTACAGCAAGCAATCCCGGAACAACCATTTTTCTAATTGCTGCATTGGTAGATATTTCAACACATTTACCGTATTCTGCAGCTCCATCAGCGAGTTCAAAAGTTTTAATATCTTGGTCTGTCCACTCTGTTTGTTCTTTACCATCATATTTTTTCATAATGCTAAGTGCATTAGATAGGGCGGGGATTGTTTTAAATTGTCTTCTTACTTCCTGAATCATTGCCATTGCAGCAGTACCCACAGCTTTCATTGCTAAGGCAGAAAAAAGATATGGAAGCATTGCACCCACAAAAAGTCCTGCCATAATTGGTGCCTTCGCAATATTAATTGAGCTTATGTTTGTAGCAGTCATGAATGCACCAAATAGTGCTAAGGCAGTCAATGCTGCAGAAGCAATGGCAAACCCTTTCCCGATTGCTGCTGTAGTGTTACCAACAGCATCAAGTTTGTCTGTTCTTTGCCTTACTTCTTTCGGAAGCTTAGACATTTCTGCTATCCCACCAGCATTATCCGAAATTGGTCCGTACGCATCTACTGCTAATTGGATACCTGTATTTGAAAGCATACCAACTGCGGCTATTGCTATACCATATAAACCACCAAGCTCAAAGGCTGAAATAATTGCTGCAGCAAGAATTAAAATAGGAATTGCTGTTGACATCATTCCAGTGCCTAAACCTGCAATAATATTTGTTGCCGCACCTGTTACAGATTGATTAACAATATTAATAACAGGTTTTCTTCCTGTGCCTGTATAATATTCAGTAGTAACTCCTATCAGCACACCTGAGACTAATCCGATTACGGTTGCAAAGAAAATGTTCAATGAAGTAATTGTGTAAGTTTCGCCAAATAATAAATCGTTGTAGACCCATTCACTCGGAAGCATAAAATCAATAATAAAATACATTGCTCCAATCATTATAAACGAAGACCCGAACTCACCCATATTCAATGCTTTTTGAGGACTTCCGCCCTCTTTTACTTTAACAAAGAAAGTACCCAATATGGACACAACTATTCCTACTCCGGCAATTACAAGTGGAAGAATAACTGCTCCCAAACCATTCGAATAATTTGTAAACTCAGTAATGCCAAAAAATGATGCACCGAGCACCATAGTTCCTACTATTGATCCAACATAGGATTCAAAAAGATCGGCGCCCATACCGGCAACATCACCAACATTATCGCCAACATTATCAGCAATTGTAGCGGGATTAAGAGGATGATCTTCAGGAATGCCTGCTTCAATCTTTCCTACTAGATCGGCACCAATATCAGCAGCTTTTGTATAAATTCCTCCGCCAACGCGTGCAAACAATGCTATAGATGAAGCACCAAAAGAAAACCCTGTGATAATAGTAATAACCCTGTTCACATCAGCAGCCTGACTTACACCGAATGTGTTGCTGTAAATGATAAAGAGTACGCTCAATCCAAGAACACCAAGACCAACAACACCCATACCCATTACAGAACCACCAGCAAAAGCAATTTCCAAAGCTTTACCTAATCCGGTTCGGGCAGCATTTGTTGTTCTAACATTGGCCCTTGTTGCCACTTTCATTCCTATAAAACCAGCAATAGCAGAGCAAAGTGCGCCTACTAAAAACGAGACAGCAACTAATGGTGATGAATATTCACTATCTGCACTAACTGCAAGAAGAATTGCCACTGCAATAATAAACACACTTAAAACTTTGTACTCGGATCTTAAAAACGCCATTGCTCCTTCATAAATATGATTGGCTATTTTTTGCATCTTTTCTGTTCCAGGGTCTTGTTTCAAAACCCAGGCTGATTTCCAAAATGTATAAAGTAGTCCAAGTACACCAAAAAGTGGAATAATATATATAATTGTTTTCATTTTATTATCCTGATTTCCATTTGTTTTAGTTAATTAAATTTTGATGTTTATTTATTTTACTGTTGGCATCAAGCATCCGCTTCGTACCGCCAATTATAAATTCTTCTAAAAGAATTAAAATGTTATCGAAAGTCTTTATTAATTTTTCTTTTTCATCTTTTGTAAAATCACTTAAAACATGCTCTGCCATATTTCCTTTATCAAAATTATTTCCGATACCAATTCTTAAGCGGGGAAAATTATCATCATTTAGGTAATAAATAATTGAACCAAGACCGTTATGTCCCCCGTCTCCACCGGAAACTCTTATTCTGACTTCGTGTAAATTCAAATTGACATCATCACAAACAACAAGCATTTGATTATTTTCAATCTTTAATTTATTTAAAATCTGTTTTACTGCAATACCACTGTTATTAACATACGTGGATGGTTTTACAAGATTATAATTTTGTCCTCTAATTTTTCCCACACAAAAATAATAATCGTGTTTTGACGGTTTGAATTTTAAGGAGTGCTTTTGAGCAAAATAATCAAGCAGCATAAATCCAACATTGTGCCTGTTTTGCTGATATCGAGGTTCCGGGTTACCGATTCCTAAAATAATACGCACTTTATTCTTTATTTTCTTGCTCTTTTTCTGTTTCTTCGTCAGACTTACCAATAACTTCCGGTTCAGCCATTTCTTCTTCAAGTTCTTCAATACGATCTTGTAAGCTAAAATGTTGCGTTAAATCATTTGACATTATTCTTCATAAGTTATCGATTGAACAGGCTAACTTTGCACTAGAGGATGACCTCCTATATCTCTGTCTAGGGGTATGGCTTCAAAATACCGACAATGTCGGTAAAGAAGTTGATGCCGGTACTTTATATAAAGAACTGAGCAAGATAGCCGAAGTTGACCATATTGAGTGGAGTTATAAGTCGACGATGAGTTTTGCCAAACGGCTAAACAACATTGGTTCTAACTTGAAACAGCTAGTTGGATTTGAAATTCGCAAGGATAATCGTGGGCGCAATTTTTATTCGTTTGGATTACGCGACGTGAGAGTAAATGACGGAGTGACGAAGTAAAAGGAGAAATTCCAGAACTTTTAGAAAACAAGGTTTTACCTCGTCACTTCGTCAAACGGAGTAAAAATGCT
>JADFGB010000093.1 GCA_022567875.1 Bacteroidota bacterium
CAGACTTGTAGTAACATTAATGCAAAGATATCATTACAAGAAAATAATATTAGATGACTCGCTTTCGGTAAATATATTTAACCGTTATATAAAATCGTTAGACTATAACAAAATGATATTCTATAAATCAGACATTAATAATTTTAGCAAACAAAAATATTTAATGGATGATTATATTAAAAAAGGACAACTTCAACCAGCTTATGATATTTTTAAAATATTTTATGATAGATTAAGTAATAGAATCCAATATACGAACACGCTTTTAAATAAAGGATTCAATTTTAATATCGATGAGTATTACACATTTAAAAGGGATAGTGCTGATTGGCCTGATACTCAAATTGAAAGTAATGAATTATGGAGAAAAAGAGTAAAATTTGATGCACTTAATCTTTTGTTAGCAGGCAAAAAATGGGACGCTACAAAAAAGATTCTTAAAAAAAGATATAATAATTATAAAAAAGTTTTTTATCAGTTTAATACCGAAGATATTTTTCAAAATTATATGAACGCATTTGCATCATCTATTGACCCTCATACTGATTATTTGTCCCCAATAGCATCAGAAAATTTTAATATAGATATGAGCCGTTCTTTGGAAGGAATTGGTGCCAGGTTAATGACGGAAGACGAATATACTAAAGTAGCAAATATTATTGTTGGCGGTCCGGCTTATAAAAGTAAACTATTACATAGGAATGATAAAATTATTGGAGTAGCACAGGGTAAAAACGGAAAGATGGTGGATATAATTGGGTGGAGAATTACAGAAGTTGTTCAATTGATCAGAGGAAAGAAGGGGACGATTGTTCGATTACAAATTATTCCAGCTTCAAATGATGTTTCAGTGGAATCAATAGAAATTGAAATTGTTAGAGCTAAAATTAAGCTTAACGATATTTCGGTAAAAGAAAATATTTTAGATATTATTAACAAAAAATTGAGCTACAAAATTGGCGTATTATCCATTCCGGCTTTTTATATTGATTTTGAAGCTGCCAGAAGAGGTGATCCAAATTATAAAAGTACAACAAGAGACGTAAGAACATTACTTAAAAAATTATTAAAAGAAAAAGTTGACGGACTAATTATCGATTTACGTAATAATGGAGGCGGTTCGTTACAGGAATCTATTTCTCTTACCGGATTATTTATTAAAAAAGGTCCTGTTGTTCAAGTAAAAAATTCTAACGGTTCTATTGATATTAGCAGAGATCCTGATCATAATATTGTCTATACCGGACCATTGGTAGTATTGATCAATAGATTTAGTGCCTCAGCATCCGAAATATTTTCCGGAGCTATTCAAGATTATGGAAGAGGTATTGTAATTGGAGAAACAACTTACGGTAAAGGAACTGTACAAAATATGATAGACCTTAACAAGTTAATGCCTAACTCCAATATAAAACTCGGACAAGTTAAATTAACAATAGCTAAATTTTATAGAATAACCGGGGAAAGCACTCAGAATTTAGGTGTTACTCCTGACATACAATTCCCTACCGCATTTGATCCACAAAAAATAGGCGAAAGTGCTGAATTTGCTGCACTTCCTTGGGATAAGATAGACCCCGTAGAATATAAACCTTACGGAAATATTAAGCCTTACCTTAAAACATTAAGAGATCTACATTTAGAAAGAATCAAGAAAGATTTTGAATTTCAAAATTTAATTGCAGATATAAATGAATACAAAAAGAACAGAAAAAAAATAAAGATATCATTAAATAAAATTATAAGAGAAGATGAAAAGAAAAATAGGGAAGAAGAAAAATTTAAAAAAGAAAACGAAAGAAGAAAAATATCCGGACTTAAACTTGTAAAAAATGATGAGAAGCCATCACCAAATAATAAAAAAGTTGATGCTGAATTAAATGAATCCGCGCACATTCTTGCTGATTATATTTATCTGACAATCGGTTAGAATAAATATAATGAAGAGAAGTTTATCTAATCTGTCTTTTGAATATTAAAGTATTATAAATTATATCTCAAACTTAATTCCTTGTGCCAAAGGCATTTCTGAGCCATAATTTATTGTATTCGTCTGTCGTCTCATATAAGCTTTCCAAGCATCAGAACCAGATTCTCTTCCACCGCCTGTTTCCTTTTCACCACCAAAAGCACCGCCAATCTCTGCACCCGATGTACCTATGTTTACATTTGCAATTCCGCAATCAGAGCCGGAATAAGATAAAAATCTTTCCGTTTCCTGTAAACTATCGCTGAATATTGAAGAAGATAATCCTTGAACTACACCGTTATGTAATTCAATTGCATCTTCTACTGTACCTGAATATTTTATTAAATATAAAATAGGTGCAAAAGTTTCTTCCTGTACAATCTTGTATCCGTTTTCGGCTTCAACAATTGCAGGCATTACGTAGGTGCCGGATTCATATCCCTCGCCTTCCAATATTTCACCGCCATAAATTATTTTACCGCCTTCTTCTTTCACTTTTTTCAATGCTGATGTAAACATTTCAACAGCACTTTTGTCAATTAATGGTCCAACATGATTTGTCTCATCTAAGGGATCACCTATTTTCATACTACCATAAGCTTTAATTAAAGAGGTTTTAATCTTATCATAAATTGAATCGTGAATTATTAGTCTTCGTGTTGAAGTACATCTTTGCCCGCAAGTACCGACTGCCCCAAAAACAATTGCCGGTATTGCCATTTCTAAATTTGCATTTGGTGTAATTATAATTCCGTTGTTTCCGCCTAATTCTAAGATTACTTTTCCGAACCTTTTTGCAATAACTTCATTTGCATGCCTGCCAACATTTGTTGAACCTGTAATCGATATTAGCATTACTCTTTTATCGTTTAACATTTTCTCCCCTATAATTGAACCTCGACCTATGATTAAAGAAAATATCCCTTCCGGTAATTTATTTTCTTCAAGTACATCTGCAACTATTTTTTGACAGGCAATAGCCGTTAAGGGAACTTTAGAAGAAGGTTTCCACAGAACTACATCACCGCAAACTGCTGCTATCATTGCGTTCCACGCCCAAACAGCAACCGGAAAGTTAAATGCAGATACAACTCCAACAATGCCCAACGGATGATATTGATCGAACATTCTATGGTTAGGTCTTTCTGTAGCAATAGTAAATCCATATAACTGACGTGATTGTCCTACAGCAAAATCACAAATGTCAATCATTTCCTGTACTTCACCCAATCCTTCCTGAAGTGATTTTCCCATTTCGTAAGAGACTAAAGTGCCAAGTTCATTTTTATATTCTCTTAATTTCAAACCGATTTGTCTTACAATTTCGCCCCTTTTGGGTGCAGGTATTTTTCTCCATTGCTTAAATGCAACTTGTGCTTTTTCTATTACTTTTTCGTAATCAGTTTCAGAACATTGAAAAACTGTAGCTATATGTTTTCCGTCAACAGGTGAAGAAATTTTTAGCTCTCCGCTGTCTTTAGTTTTATTCCATTTTTGCCCTGTACTTGATCCGAAATTAACTGAATCAATTCTTAATTTCTTTAAAAATTCCATTTTTTCCTCTCACTTATAATTTATTATTCATTATTTATTGTTTTTAATTGTTTTTAGTATTTCTGTTAGTGTTATTTTTCTCATCTTATCTTCAATTTCAATCTGAATATTTTCAAATAAATTCAAGAAATAATTATTGATTTCAGAATCATAAAAACTATTATTTTTAGTTTCTGCAGAAGAATGTAAATCGAATACTTTTCTATCCTCTATTGCACAATATATTTCTTGCAAATGGATTTCATCTGCATTTTTCTTCAAGGAAAATCCTCCAAAAGCTCCTTTATTGCTTTTAACAATTTTATTCTTACACAATAATGAAAGAAGTTTTCTTAATTTTGATGCATTTATACCGGTTTTTATAGATATTTCAAAACTGTTAGAAGGCTTTCCCGTGTTAGCCAAATAACAAAGTGCTTTTACTGAATTTGATAATTTGGTAGATGAAGACATAATTTATTCTATTGTTACAGTAAGTGTAACAATTAAAAATATAAATAACAAGAAGATCATTTTTCAGAATTATGAATTTTATTGAAATTGAAATATCAATAAAATTTTATTAAGTTTATTATTAATAATAAACCGATTTCAATGATCAATATTCAAAATATACTATCTAAATATTTAATAACTTCACACAGAAGTTATTTTGTATCAAAATTTGAGAATCTATTTTAATCACTTTCTTCTCCCCTATTCTTTTCAAATAAACTTTTTTATTCACACTAAACAATTTTTGAATATGGACTATATTTATGGAAAATAATAAAATAACACATCAACCAATTAATGATTATAAAAAATACAATGTTAGCCCTGAAGATGTACACTCGGTTATAGGCAAACATATGCTCGCCGATGGATTTGATATAGTATTAGATCTAAAAAAAAGTAAAGGCGTTAGATTAATAGATGCAAAAACAGGTGACGAATATTTAGACTTATTTACTTTTTTTGCTTCTAATGCTTTAGGGTTAAATCATCCAAAAATTAATAACATAGATTTCCACGAAGAATTAGTAACCTCAGCTGTAAACAAACCTTCTAACTCTGACATTTACACTCAGCAAATGGCAAGTTTTGTAAATACTTTTGCTCATATTGCAAAACCGGATTATATGAAGCATTTGTTTTTTATTTCAGGTGGTGGATTAGCTGTTGAAAACGGCTTAAAGATTGCATTCGACTGGAAAGTACAGAAGAATTTTGAAAAAGGTATTAAAGAAGAAAAAGGATTTCAGGTCATACATTTTAAGGAAGCTTTTCACGGCAGAACAGGGTACACAATGTCACTGACAAACACTGATCCGACCAAAGTGAAATACTATCCTAAATTTGATTGGCCAAGAATAACAAATCCAAAGGCTATTTTCCCTATTGAGAATAATTTAGAACAAATTATTGCATCAGAGAATAAAGCAATTACAGAAATAAATGAAGCAATAAAAAATAATCCCGATGATATTGCAGTAATAATTATTGAACCTATTCAAGGAGAAGGCGGTGATAATTTATTCAGAAAAGAATTTTTCTTAAAGCTGCGCGATATTGCGGATGAAAACGAAATTATGCTTATGTTCGACGAAGTACAGACCGGTTTTGGTCTAACCGGAAAATTCTGGGCATCAGATTATTACGTACAGCCTGACATAATTTCTTTCGGTAAGAAAGCACAGGTTTGCGGAATTATGGTTTCGGAAAGAGTGGATGAAATTGAAAATAATTGTTTTAATGTTTCGAGTAGAATAAATTCTACTTGGGGTGGTAATCTAACAGATATGGTTAGATCGAAGAGAATTCTTGAAATTATTGAAGAGGAAAATCTTGTAGAAAATGCCAGATTGCAGGGGGATTATCTTTTAGAAAATCTGCACAAAATTCAGGAAGATTTTCCAAGTTTAATTTCAAATGCACGTGGACTTGGACTTATGTGCTCCTTCGATTTACCTGACGGTGATACTCGTAACAAATTTACAAAAGAAAGTCTTAAAGAAAAATTACTCATACTCGGCTGTGGAGAAAAATCAATCAGATTCAGACCTCCGCTAAACATTACAAAAGAAGAATTAGACGAAGGATTTACAAAGATAAAATTGATATTAAAATCTTTTTTGTAAAGCGATTCGTCTGCTTTGGCGGTAGACGAGCGAAATCGTTTTTTTT
>JADFGB010000094.1 GCA_022567875.1 Bacteroidota bacterium
CCTACAAAGAAGATTTGAATGGGACAACAGTAACAATTGTAGGCGCAGGTGGCGGAGCAAGAGCAGTAATTTATTCTTTACTAAGAAATTTTAAAATTGATAAAATTAATTTGATTAATAGAACAAAAGAACGCGCTGAAACTTTAAAAGAATATTTTACTGATAAGATGAAATTTGATCACTTTGAAACTTTTGAACTTATCCCCCCTGATAATGTTAAACTTTTTAACCAATCCAAACTGATAATCAATGCTACATCTGTCGGAATGACACCAGATTATGACGATTCAATTACTCCTTTGAAAGAGTCATTTAATAAAGAGCAGATAGTTTTTGATATGGTTTATAATCCTGCAAAAACACAATTACTAAATATTGCTAAAAGATCCGGTGCCAAAACATTGGATGGCTTAATGATGTTGGCATTTCAAGCAGCTAAATCCTATGAATTATGGACAGGTGAAGAAATGCCGGTAAATAAAATTTATAAATCTTTACAGCTCTATATAGCAAACTAATTAAGCTTTAAAAGAGAATCTTTCAATCTGCTTATTCCTTCTTTAATATCATCCATCGATGCTGCATAGGACATTCTAACGCAATTATCATTTCCAAAAGCAACCCCCGGAACTAAGCCTATATTTGCTTCATTTATTAAATAGTTACAAAAAGAAACGGAATCTATAACGGTAAAATTATTAAATGATTTATTGTAATAATTGCTTACATCAAAAAAAGTATAAAACGCACCTTTAGGTGTTTGGCAATTTATTCCGTCTATTGATTGCAATTCTTTTACAATATAATTACGTCTTAAATTAAATTCATCAACCATTTCACTTATTTCATTACCATCTCCGTTTAAAGCTGCATTAGCAGCAGCTTGAGAAATTGATGATGCATTAGAAGTAGATTGACTTTGAAGATTCTTTGCAAGTTTTATTATATCTTTATTTCCTCCGGCGTAACCGATACGCCAGCCTGTCATTGCAAAAGCTTTACTAACACCATTAATTGTTATAGTTCTGTCTTTTAGTTCTTCAATAGAACCGATAGAAAAATGTTCTTCTCCATCAAATAATATTTTTTCATATATCTCATCAGAAACTATAAAAATATCTTTGTCTATTAATACTTCAGCTAAATCTAATATTTCTTGTTTTGAATAAACTGTTCCTGTAGGATTTGAAGGGGTATTAAAAAGAAATACCTTTGTCTTTTCAGTTATAGATTGTTTTAATTGGTTGGGATTTATTTTAAAATTGTCCTTTATATCTGTGTTTATTATAACTGGTATTGCCTGTGCAATTTTTGTTATATCAGGATAACTTACCCAATATGGAGACTGAAAAATTACTTCATCTCCTGGATTGCACAAAGCCATTATAATATTAAATATTGAATGTTTGGCTCCTGTGGAGACTAAAATATTTTCATTTGTAAACAATAAATTGTTATCTTTTTTAAATTTTGTTATAATAGATTCAATTAATTCTGCAGTACCTTGAACAGGTGTATATCTAGTTTGGTTATTATTAATGGCTGATATAGCTGCCGATTTAATGTATTCCGGTGTATTGAAGTCAGGTTCCCCTGCACTAAAGCTTAATATTGGTTTTCCTTCTGTACGTAATTTTTTTATGAGCGCTGTTATAGCAAGTGTCTTGCTCTCCTGAATAGATGATATAAGATTAGAATATTCTGACAAAGTGTGCCTCTCTTTTTAGTTTAAATTTTAAATGAAAATATAATAAAGAAAAAGAATTGATAAAAATAGTTGACTTATTTTTTATTAATACTTATTATTTAAAAAAATAATTTAGCCGATAAAACACGAATGCTCTGTAGAATTAATTATTTAATTTATAAAATAAAAAGTATTAACGAAGTAGGATTTGAACTAGGAAGATTTATCGTAGTAATATCATCTTCTTAGTTTCAGTAAATTTTCCTGCAGTAAGTTTATAAAAATAAATTCCGCTTGTTAAATTATCAGCATTAAATTTAAAATTATATACACCTGAATTTAATTCTTTGTTAACAAGAGTAGTAATCTTTTTGCCTAATACATCAAATACTTTTAATGTGACAAATGAATTTTCTTTAATAGAAAATTGTATTTGCGTACTCGGATTAAATGGATTAGGGAAGTTTTGTCTTAATTGAAAATCTTCAGGTATTGATGATGTTATGTTATCAATTCCTGTAACAGTGTTTTGTTCAGTAATTGTTAAAATTTGATTTACATGTACATTAGTTAATTCCTGTATATTACCGGAAGGCCAAGTAATAGTTATTTTATCAATATTTGCATTATCTTTTAGTCCGAAACCTAAATCTAAGCAGTGCATATATGCAAAACTACTGCCGGAATGAACTTCTTTTAACTGAATAAGACTTCCTGCTTCAACCTTAACTTTTGCCCCAACAGCACTTCTATTACTTTGAACTCCAACTAATTTTAAAGTTATCCAATTATTATTATTACCTTGATTTAAAAATAAATGAGCCTTACCTCTAACTGTATCTTCTAAACTTTCTGATTCTCTTAAAATATTTAGAAAAATAATATCCATAAATCCATCGTTGTTAATATCTAAATATGCACTTGCTCGGCTGTCCCCTAAATTTTCTCCAAGTCCTACCAAGTAGGCCATTTCAACGAATGTTCCGTTACCCATATTTTTATAATAAACATTTTTTTGTGGATATGACTGCGGCCAAAACATACCTCCGTTTACGGCATAAATGTCATCATATCCGTCATTATCATAATCGGCTATATTTACACCCCATGTCATTGATCCGTTTGTTATACCAACAGCAGTATTTCTGTTTGTGACCGTTCCGTCACCATTATTTACTAGGAAAATATCATTTCCAAGATTTGTAATATAAATTTCAAAATCGCCGTCATGGTCAAAGTCCGTGTAATCCACGCCCATTCCTGCAGTAGGAGGTATATTTAATGCAGGACCCAAATCTGTAAAAGTATTATTCTTATTATTTCGTAAAAAACCATCCAATCCAAATTCATTAGCAACATAAATATCCATGTATCCGTCGTTGTCATAATCACAAGAACCGACCGCTAAAGCAGTTTGAAGTTCACTGTGGTTTGCCCAAGACGTCATATCAGTGAATGTGCCGTCACCGTTGTTGTGATAAAAATTATTTGCGTACTCAATATCTTGCTGTGCACGGTTAAGCACATATAAATCTAAAAAACCGTCATTGTCAAAGTCAGCCATAGTAGCACTTGAACTGTACCCGGAATCGCTTCCCAACACACTTCCGGTAACACCAGCTTGCAATGCCATATCTGTAAATTTTCCGGTACCGTCATTTATATATAAATTATTGGGTGCTTTATAATTGCTAACAAAAATATCAATATCACCGTCGTTATCAATATCACCTGCAACAGTACCCCAACTGTTAAAATTATTATCTACACCTGAGGCTTGACCGACTTCTGTAAAAGTATTATCACCGTTATTAATGTATAACTGATTTGGTGAACCGGCAGCATTTACCAAGTATATGTCGGTATATCCGTCACCGTTAAAATCAGCGCAGGCAATTCCTCCTAAATAGGGGAATCCTCCTTCAGCATGCTGATAATTAATTCCTGAAGATTGTGTTATCTCTTGAAATACCTGTCCGTACCCAGTAACACTGAGAAATAATATTAGGGTAAAAAATAATTTTATTTGTAATTGTGTTTTCATATTTGACTCAACATAATCATAAATTTTAATTATATATAAAATAAATACTTGGGAATACGTATTCCACAAAAAATTTAGTTATTTAAATTTTATTTTTAGAGCATCCAAAACGGATTCAGGTACAAACTCTGTTATATCTGCATTTAATTCTGCTAAATTTCTTATTAAAGATGAATTTAAATACGTATATTTTTCGTGAGGCATTAAAAAAACAGTCTTTATATTAGAATCCAATTTTCTGTTCATTAATGCCATTTGAAATTCATATTCAAAGTCACTTACAGCTCTTAATCCTCTGATAATTCCAACTGCACCAACCCGATGAGCGTGTTCAACAACGAGACCTTCAAAAGAATCAATTTCAACTTTTTGAAAATCTTTAAGACTTTCTTTCAACATTTCTAGTCTTTCTTCGGTTGAAAAAAGAGGTGTCTTTGATGCATTTACAGCAATTGTAACAACTACAGAATCAAAAAGTTCTGTGGCTCTTTTTATTACATCTATGTGTCCGTTTGTAACGGGATCAAAAGTACCGGGGTAAATTACTTTTCTCATAAATTTATTAATTATTTTTCAATTCGTATAAACAGGAATCACCGATAATTTTAAAAGGTTCACAGTTAAAATTTTTTATATCTTTTCCTTTAGTTTGTACAGACCTTTCAATTATCATAATTCCTTCATCAGCAAGGTATTTATTAAAAAGTATATTTTCAACTACTTTATAAATATCGTCTTTAAAAAAGGGAGGATCAGCTATAATTAGATTATATTTTTCGTGTTCTTTTAATAGTGAAAATTTTAAAGCAGTCATTTTAAAAATTCTGGTTCTGTCGTGAGCAGAAAGTTTTTTTATATTTTTTGAAGATAAATAATTGAGAAGTAATTTAAGAAAATACATATACGATGAAATAGTTATCGCAGCGTAGTTACGTATTCGTATCTCTTTTGCGTATAAGTAAAAAGTTCTTTTTGTTTCATTCTTTATAACTAAAAATAACATTCTGATACGCAATTAAACTAAAATGTATAATAAAAAAATATAATATTGCATTTAGCATTATGTTAGATGCATAAAGATAAAGGAGAAGCATCATGGATATTCAGACATTAACAATATTCTTTACGTGGTGTACTATAATAAACGGTGCCCTGTTGGTCCTCTGGATCACAATGTATTCATTGGCTCCGGATTTGGTGTACCGTACGCAAAACAAATGGTTTCCCATTCCCCGAGAAACATTCAACGTGGTCTTTTACTCCTTCCTCGGGTTGTTCAAAATTGTTTTTCTGTTCTTCAATGTTGTCCCCTACGTGGCTTTGTAGATCGTTGGATAAACATTGTTCATCTAACAAAGCCTTGCACTTAGCTGCATTCCATAGCCGCAAGTGACCCTTAAAGTTAGGCTTTATAGGATATTTTTTAATGCTGAAGTGCTTCATATAATGGTAACCGGGTATCTGGTTTTTCGAATTTATAATATTCTTTTTATAGTTGAATTAAATAAATAAATAGTTTATAATTGCCTTCAATCTTTTTATGTTTAAAAACAGAGAAAAATATCGCCGAATTATTTATTTACTTTCATTTTTTTATGTGAGCTTCTTTTTTCTTACTCCTTATTTTCATCCTTTCAAATTCATATATTTGATAAATTAATATCCAACAATATTATTTTTGAATTGAGCGGAAAGAACCAATCATATATAAAAGTATTAGTAGCAATTCTTGCTGCAATAGTGCTAATTGTTTTTTCAGGAATTACAGAAAGCACAGATAGATATTTCGAAGATATTTACTCAGTAATTGCCGGCGAGAGATCTCCTGATTCCAGCATTGTAATAATTCATATATCAAAATCTGACCTTGATAGAATTGGACCCTGGCCAATAAAGCGTAGTTACTATGCGTTGTTAATAAAAAATCTCAATAAACAAAGCGTAAGTAAAATTGGAT
>JADFGB010000095.1 GCA_022567875.1 Bacteroidota bacterium
CTTCGGCTTCGTACATTGCTTTCCTCATTTCAGGAGAGGGTTTTGTTACAGTATCACTTCTTAAATCGATATATTTTTTCATTTTGATTTATCTCCAAATACCTTTTTAAATAATGCAAAAAATAAAATTGTTAAAGAAATTAATACAGCCAACAACGGAATAATCATTGGATGCTTAGAATAAAATGTTAAATCACTTTCCAATGAAACATTACCAACCAAAACATCTTTTGTAAAAAGTTTAGTTTCCTTTATTGTCCTTCCCACAGGATCAATAATACAGCTGATTCCCCCGTTGGCAGCTCTAACTACATACCTTCTATTTTCTACTGCCCGAAGTACTGAAATTTCTTTATGCTGATATGGTCCGCTGGATTTACCGTACCAACTATCATTTGTAACTATAGTAATTAATTGCGCCCCCTTCTTTACAAATGCAGCAACAAAAATAGGATAGACTGATTCATAGCAAACCAAACTGCTTATTTTAACCGTTTCTTGTTTATCAGTTTTTGATGTGCTGTCAGATTTAATATCATAATTAAAAACAAAAAGCGTCGTATCCTGTCCTACATTCCAGCCACCTAGACCCACACCCCAACTAAAAATATCGCCAAGAAATTTAAAAGTATTTACAAACGGCACTCTTTCGCCGAACGGTACAAGCTTAATTTTACCATAATGCTGAACAATTTTGTTATTATAAGAAAAACCCAACACACTATTATAGGTTGCATATTTTAGATTCCCGCTTACTGTTACTTTCGCATCAATTGGAATACGATCATTTTTATTAAAGTATTTTATATCAGGCATTCCTGTAAGTAGAAAAGTTTTTGTTTTTTCTAAAAATTTTGTGATGTCATTTTTAGTTTTAGAATAAACGGAAGTATTTAAATAAACAGGCAATGCTGTTTCCGGCCAGATAAGTATCTTTGCTCCTTTATCCACAGCTTCTTGGGAAAGGATTAAGTATTCTTTTTTTAGATCCTTCAATTTATTTGATTTCCATTTTTCCCACGGATTTATATTCGGCTGAATGAGACCCACTTTAATCTTATGTGAAGACATTTTAAAAGTAGACTTTTTATAAACCCCGTAAGTAAGAGAGAAACTAAAAATTAAAATTGTTACTAACATATAAACAGCAGAAATTCGAGGTTTTCTTTTATAATATTTTATTGCCAAAAAAATAAAAACATTTATGTAAATCACAATTACAGAAAGACCGAAAGCTCCTATAATATCTACAGATTGAATAAACACATTAAACTTAGAAAGTCCGCTTCCCAATGTAAGCCAAGGAAAACTGATATCAGTCAATGTATAAAAATATTCATAGGTTAACCAAAAAAATGGAAAAAGTAAAAGAGCAGATTTTTCATTTAGATTTTTTTTAGCAAAATAATAAAGCGTAGTAGGAATTAAAAAAAGCAAAGGACTAAAAAATAAAAGCACTCCTCCGGCAATCATTAAAAAAAGATCTGTGCCCGTTTGCCAACTTCCTACCCAATAAATTGTAATAAGATTAAAAATAAAAAAAGTTAAGTATGAAGCTTTATTTATTTCCGCTAACCCTTTTCTTTGTTCTACAACGTAAAGAAACGGAATAAGTGCAAAGAACATTAATAGCTGGAACGGAAAAGGAAAAGGTGGAAATGAAAGCCCTAGTAGAGTACCGCTTAAAAGAAGTAATAGTCTTTCTTTCTTTCTTTTAACTTTTTCTTCAGGTGATAAATAAAATTTTCTATGAAAAATGTTCAGCTTAATTTTTAGCACGTGATTTCTTAATAAAATATTTTGTTACAAAAAATAGTACTACAACAATTGTAACTGTTAGAATAATGTTACTGTATGTAGATAAATATTTATCTACAATCTTTATGTTGTTCCCGAATATAATACCAAGATAGATAATAATTGTATTCCAAATAAAAGCACTGCAAGCTGCTAAAATTACAGTCTTTTTTACATTTAGTTCACTTAAACCTGCAAAAAAAGAAATTACAGAGCGTGTGCCCGGTAGAAAACGATTCGCAAAAATTATAAAGTAACCATACCGGTTAAACCATAATTCCGCTTTATCCAAACCTTCAGTAGGAATAAATTTTAACTTACCTGCTTTAATTACTTTGCGATCAAGTTTTGAACCGATAAAATAAAGCGTCATAAATCCAAGTACACTTCCAATGGTTGTAATTAGCAACGTCGGAATAAAATGAATAGAATTGGCTGCAATCAACGAACCACCGATAACTACTACTAAATCGCTCGGTGACGGTGGGAATACATTTTCTATATAGGCAAAAAAGAATAAAGCAATATAAATCCAAAATGGTGTTAGATCAGAAATGACCGAGAGAATATTTTCAATCATTTTTATTTTCTTTATTTAATAGAACAACGGCTGAAGCAGCAATGCCTTCACTTCTTCCGGTAAATCCAAGTCCCTCTGTGGTTGTTGCTTTTACAGAAATTCTATCTATATCTACATTTAAAACTTTGGCTATGTTCTGTCTCATTTGCAATACATAAGGAGAAACTTTTGGTTTTTCCATCATTAATATTGAGTCAACATTCGAAAGAATATAATTTTTTGTTCTAACTAAATCATATACTTTTATTAATAATATTGAACTATCGGCATCCTTAAATTCTTCGTCTGAATCAGGAAAATGTTTCCCTAAATCACCGAGAGCAAGTGCACCAAGTAAAGCATCTGTAATGGCATGGAGTAAAACATCGGCGTCAGAATGTCCGATAAGTCCTTTTTCGTAAGGAATTTCAACTCCACCTAGAATTAACTTTCTTCCTTCAGCAAATGCGTGCACATCAAATCCGTTGCCAATTCTAAAATCATTTTTCATGGTTTTATTTCAAAATTATTAAATTCATTTTTAACTTTATCCCACACAATATTGCAATTTTTTACATAAGCATGCGAGGGACCAATTTTTATTTTTCCAAAAAGATCTTCAATTAAAGCTATCTGTCCTTCAACAACAGTCAGTACTTCTCCGGAACCAAGATTTTGTACATAGCCATTCAACCCTATTTCTTTTGCATTCCTATACACAAAATATCTAAACCCTATACCCTGTACTAAACCGTTTACAATTATTTCCGCACGTTTAAGACTCATTTATAAATTTGTTATTTCTATTACCTAAAATTTCAGTTACTAATAAACCAGTAAAAATTAAAGCACATCCAATATAACCAAAACTTGAAATTCTTTCACTTAAAATATAGAAGGCAAAAAAAGCTGCCAAAGGCGCCTCGAATGAAAATATAATTCCTGCTTTTGTTGGCGTAACCGTATTCTGATATTTCGTTTGGAGAAAGGTTGTAATTATGGTTGCAAATATAGATGTATAAACTAGAGCAAAAAATATTTGATTGTTAAATGAAAATTTTATCTGCTCATATCCAATTAAAGATAAAAAGATTGCACACAGCATTCCCATTACTGCAGTAAACAATATCTGTATATAAACCAAAGGCATATAATCAAATTTCTTTGTAATAACATCCAGGTAAACCAAATATAGAGCGAATGAAATTGCACAAAGTAATGTAAAGAAATCTCCAATATTAAAGCCGTTGCCTAACTCAGTAAAAATATTAAAAAATGTATCCCCCTTGCTTGAAAGAAATATCAAACCAGTAATTATCAAAATGATACCATAAATATTTTCTTTTTTAGGTATTTTTTTTTCAATTAAATACTGAAACAATGGAGTAAATAAAATGAATGTACCCGTAATAAAACCGGATTTTGTGGCGGTAGTATATTTTAATCCTATTGTTTGAGTGGCAAAGCCGGCAAAGAAAAAAATACTTAAAAACAATCCAGCCATTAGCAATTCTTTGTCTATATTCTTAAAAGCTTTTATTATAAAAGGTGAAAGTATTAGAGATGCAATTGCAAAACGTAAAGAAACGAACACAAGGGGCGAAACACTTGTTAGTGATTCTTTTACAATAACAAAAGTAGCACCCCACAGCAAAGTTGTTAGAAAAAGTGCACCTTCGCCGATATATCTTTTCATTTGTGTTTTTTACAATTTATGAAATAATCTTTGGTTAGAAATTAATAAATAATAATGAGAGGTATGAATGAATGAATGATCGTGAGTAAAATTTTTATAGTTTCTTTTGAGAATTCAATTTCATAATTACAAATCAAATCATTCAAGTAGCCATACATTCATTCATCAATAAAAGTACACATTTCCTTTCAATCTTTATTTTTAGAATAACCGAAAGATTTTAAAAAGTTTTCATCAGAACGCCAATTTTGTCTAACTTTTACTCTTAATTCCAAATATACTTCTCTTCCTAAAAATTCTTCGATTGCTTTTCTTGATATTTTTCCAAGCTTTTTTAAAGCTGCGCCGCCTTTGCCAATTATAATTCCCTTTTGACTTTGCCTTTCCACAACAATTTCGGCACTAATAAAATCTTTGCTTTTTTCTCTTTCTTTAAATTCAGCAATTATAACTTCACAACTGTAAGGGATTTCCTCCTGAAATTGTTCCAGCAATTTTTCCCTTATTATCTCAGATACAAAAAACCTTTCGCTTGCATCTGCAATTATATCATCAGGGTATAATTTATGTCCTTCCGGTAAAATTTTAAGAATATCAAAAATTAATTTTTCTTTATTCATGTTGTATAGGGCTGAGATAGGAATTACAGATGTGAAGTTTTGGGTTGATTCAAATAATGCAATTAAATTCTTTACATCTTCCTCCTTACTTAAATCAATCTTATTTAGAAGTAATAAAACAGGCTTGCTTTTATTTTTAAGTATTTTTTTTATTATATCATTACTAAGTATTTTTTGTCCGTCTTTATCATTTGATAGATCAATAATTATTAAAATAATATCTGCATCATAAATAGAGGAAGAAATAAAATTCATCATTTTTTCCTGAAGAAGATAGTTCGGTTTTAAAATACCGGGAGTGTCAAGAAATATTATCTGATAATCTTCCTCTGTTAAAATTCCTAAAATCTGTTTCCTTGTAGTCTGTGGTTTTCTTGTAATAATGGAAAGTTTTTGTCCAAGCAGAGCATTCAATAAAGTTGATTTACCTGCATTAGGTAGACCCAAAATAGTAACGTATCCAACTTTAGTCATTTATATAAACCATTTTATTCATAAGTAACTGCAGTACCCGAGGCAGTAACCATCAGCATATTTCCAGTTCCTCCACCGATAGTTTCATAATCCAAATCAACTGCAACCACTGCGTTTGCTCCCAAAGTTTTTGCAGCTTCAGTCATTTCTGTTAGCGCTATATCTTTTGCCTTTCTCAATTCTTTCTCGTAAGCTGCGGATCTACCTCCAACAATATCTCTAATTCCTGCAAAGAAATCTTTAAATATATTCGTCCCAAGTATTGCCTCCCCGCTTACAATACCGTAGTAATGAACTATTTTTTTTCCTTCAATTGATGGTGTGGTTATAACTAACATATTATTCCTCTTACTTATTAATTAAATTTTAATAAATAAATATAATAAGGGTTAATATAATAAAGAAAAGAGAGCAACTAATCAGTAATTTTATTTACTACAATAAAATTACTCGAATAAAATTCTACTTTTTATGAAAAGAAAGTATTCATTCTTTTGTAAAAGATTTTTTTGACTTGACATAAAAAGTTTTATAGTATATAT
>JADFGB010000096.1 GCA_022567875.1 Bacteroidota bacterium
ATGAATTATCTTCCTCACTAATTTCTGCAGGTTTATATATTTTTTTTTCTTTTTCGATCTCTTCTTTCCGTTCCTTTTCTGAAAGAATATCTTCTTCATCTTCAAAAATGTTTTTATCGTCTTCAACATTAAAATCAATATCTTTTTCTAAACCGGTCTCTTCTGCAAGTGCTTTTAATTCTTCATCGAATAATGTCAGCAACTCATCATCATTTTCGGTATTTAATAATTCATTGTTTACAGATAGTTCATCTTCATCAATTATTTCAGTATGATTTTCACTTTCAACTGATTCCTCTTTGTTACTTTCCGATATATCTTTCTCATTTATTTTTTCAATTTCACTTTCACTTTTCTCAATTATTTCTTTTGGGGGTAATATTTTATCTTCTTTTTCCTTTTCACTTGCTTTATTTTTTTTCGGTGTAAAAATATTCTCCTCCGGTGTCATCTGCTTTTCTGTTTTCTCATCTGTTTCTTCATTTTTATCATTTATAAAAACTTCTTCAACGGTTTCTTTATCTTCTTTTTCTTGAGTTAAATCTGTTTGAACATTATCAATAATAATTTCATCGCTAAATAAAATATTTTTAATTTCATCTAAATTAGCTGATACTCCTGTGCCAAATGCAAATGTTTTTTTCAGTTTTAATAAAGGATCAAGTAAATCTTTTTCTTTTAGAAATATTTCAACATAATCTGTACTAATTTTAATTTTATTCTTATTGCCTATACTGTAAAAGTCAAGCATTATAAAAAGGGAATTATCTATAAATCCTTGTATATCATTTTGAATAAGTGCGGAATCAATTTTAGATATTAATTCTCCAAATTTATTTTTTGTCATTTCCAATATTTTTTTCTTTTCGATATACTCAGTAATGATACTTCGTAAATATTCGTGAAAATAAAAATAATCCAGCATCAAAATTAATTCTTCACTGCTTTTTGTTTCAGCTTCATTATACACAAGTTTTAACAAAGACCACTTAGGTCTTACAACAAAATTAGTATTAAATGAAACTGCTTGCAATACAAGTTGTTTTATATCCTCATAGGAAATAGATTTGAATTTTTTTAATTCTTTGTCTGCGCTTTTTAGCAGATTAATAACTTGGGGTTGTTTATAATCAAAAATAGATGAAGATAAAAGTTTTTCTCTGTCCTCAAAAATAAGATAGCTTAATTCTGCAGAAATATATTTTGTTATTGAAGGATGAATATCGGTGGTAAGGATATCATCCAAAGTAAAATAGGGACCTAGTGATTTTAGTTTTTCAAGACTGAAATCTGTTATAAACTTTATTTCTTTTTCAAACATTTTTGTACCATTTAATCATTGTCAGAACAAAAATAAAAAAATCCCGACCAAATAATAACAGGGATTACAAGTTTAAATTTTTTAATTGCATTCATTCATTAGTTCCTGTCTTTAGTTTTGCCATAAAGTAATCTCTGTTCATTCTTGCAATATTTAGTACGGAAATACCTTTTGGACATTCTGCCTCACAGGCATAAGTATTTGTGCAACTGCCAAACAGGTTTTCATCCATTACTTTTACCATAGCCTGAACGCGTTCATATCTTTCCGGTTGACCTTGAGGTAATATAGCAAATTGAGAAACTTTTGCACCTACAAATAACATTGCGGAAGAGTTCTTGCACGCAGCAACACAAGCACCGCAGCCAATGCATTCAGCAGCATCAAGCGCTTCATCGGCAATTTCCTTTGCAATTGATATAGCATTACCATCAGGTGCGCTCCCTGTATTAAAGGATATAAATCCCCCGGCAACCTGAATTTTGTCAAATCCTGAGCGGTCTACTATTAAATCTTTTAAAATTTTAAATGCTGTTGCTCTAAAAGGCTCAATATACAGTGAATCACCATCTTTAAAATTTCTCATATGTAATTGACAAGTAGCTGTTTTGGGTAACGGTCCGTGTGGTTGCCCGTTTATTACAAATCCGCAAGTTCCGCATATTCCTTCACGGCAATCGCTTTCAAACGCGATCGGTTCTTTACCTTCGGCTTCTAAATGATTATTTATTTCATCAAGCACTTCAAGGATTGATGCATCCGGTGATATTTCTTTTTCAAATTTTTCGAAGTGTCCTTTTGCTTCAGGAGATTCTTGGCGCCAAATATTTAACGTTAGTTTTATATTTTTCTCACTCATTATTTATAACTCCTAGTAGCTAATTTTACATTTTCAAATTCCAGGTCTTCTTTGTTAAGCTCCCATTCGCCTTCCTTTTTATATTCCCAAGCGGCAACATATTTATATTCTTCATCATTTCTTAAAGCTTCTCCGTCTTCTGTCTGGTATTCTTCACGGAAATGTGCACCACAAGATTCGTTTCTGTTCAATGCATCTTTAGCCATTAATTCTCCTAACTCTAAAAAATCAGCTACTCTTCCCGCTCTTTCCAAAGTTTGGTTTATATCATTTGCTTTACCAACAATTTTTACATCTGTCCAAAATTCTTCTCTTAAATCTCTTATTTTATTAATTACTTCTTTCAATCCTTGTTCATCTCTTGACATCCCTACTTTATCAATTAAAAGATGTCCCAAACGTTTATGAATAGAATCCACAGTTTGCTTGCCATTAATAGACAGCATTTTATTAATATTTTCTTCTACATTCTGTTGAGTTTCTTTGAACTCATTTGTTTCAACATCCACCTTTTCCGGTTTTTCAGTACCGAGATAATTGCCCATTGTATAAGGAATAATAAAGTATCCATCAGAAAGCCCCTGCATAAGAGCACTTGCACCAAGTCTGTTAGCCCCGTGATCTGAAAAATTTGCTTCACCGAGAACAAACATACCGGGGATAGTGCTCATAAGTTCATAATCGACCCACAAACCACCCATAGAATAATGCGGCGCGGGATAGATATTCATCGGCACATTATAAGGGTTAACACCTGTAATATTAGCATACATATCAAATAAGTTACCGTATTTGTCTTTAACACCATCTTTACCAATTCTATTAAAGGCATCGGAGAAATCCAGGTAAACTGCTTTTCCTCCGGCAATGCCTTTCCCTTCGTCACAAACATATTTTGCATTACGTGATGCAACATCGCGGGGTACAAGGTTACCGAAAGCCGGATATCTTCTTTCAAGATAATAATCTCTTTCGTCTTCAGGTATTTCATTTGGTCCTCTCGTATCTCCCGGTTTTTTAGGCACCCATATTCTTCCGTCGTTTCTAAGACTTTCACTCATCAAAACTAATTTTGATTGATCCTCACCGTGAACAGGAAGACAAGTCGGGTGAATTTGTGTATAACAGGGATTTGCAAAAGCAGCACCTCTTTTATGTACACGCCAAGCGGCAGTAACGTTTGAGTTCATTGCATTAGTTGATAGAAAATATACATTCACATAACCTCCCGTAGCAAGAACTACAGCTTGTGAAGCATATTTCTCTAATTCTCCGGTAACAAGATTTCTTACAATAATTCCGCGTGCGTGTCCGTCAATTTTAACTACATCCAAAAATTCTCTTCTCGGAATAATTTCAACATTCCCAAGATTAACTTGTCTGTTCATTGAGCCGTAAGCTCCTAAAAGCAATTGCTGCCCTGTTTCACCGCGTGCATAAAATGTTCTTGAAACCTGTGCACCGCCAAATGAACGGTTGGCAAGTGTCCCGCCGTATTCTCTTGCAAATGGAACACCTTGAGCAACACACTGATCAATTATATTGTTACTAACTTCAGCAAGTCTCCAGGTGTTTGCTTCGCGTCCTCTGAAATCACCACCTTTAATCGTATCATAAAATAACCTGTAAACCGAATCAGCATCATTTTGATAATTTTTAGCAGCGTTTATTCCGCCCTGTGCTGCAATTGAGTGTGCACGACGAGTAGAATCATGAAATGTGAAAATTTTTACTTTGTATCCTAATTCACCCAATGTTGCGGCAGCCGATGCACCTGCAAGACCTGAACCGACAACAATAATATCAAATTTTCTTTTGTTGGCAGGATTTATAACTTTCATATTAAATTTATGATTCGTCCATTTTTCAGAAAGTTTCCCATCCGGTATTTTTGAATCTAATTTTATCATCCCTGACCTCCAAATGAAATATAAAAGAAGTAGACCGGGATTGATGCAAAGCCGACAGCTAAAATAATTGCGATAACCGTACCAATCTTTTTGACTATTGGTGTGTATTTTTTACTGCTCCATCCAAATGATTGAAATGCACTTTGGAAAGCATGGTTAATATGAAATCCAATGAATATCATAATTATAAAATAAAACGCAGCCCAAATAGGATTTGCAAAATGTATTTTTATTACTTCAAAATAATCCTCGCTTCCTTCCATTCCAAAATTGTATTTTACCCAAATTGTATAAAGATGGATAACTAGAAATATAAATATTAAACTACCTGTAATGGTCATTGTTCGTGAATATACAGTGCTGTTTTCTTTATTAGCATTAACAGCATATTTTTCAGGATTAGCTTTTTTATTTTTCCACCACAATTTTAAGCCTGTGTAAGTGTGATAAATAAAGACTAAAGCTAATATTATTTCCATTACTCTAATTAATGGTTTAATGGATTCAAGCCGGGCTACATTTTCATTAAAGAATTCTGGTCCTCCGAATAACATTAAATTATTAATTAAATGAAATATTAAAAACAAAATCAGAAAAATACCCGTAATTGCCATTACAAGTTTTTTACCAATAGATGAATTAAAAAACTGATTTAACCGATTCATTAATAAACTCCTTTAATATCAGTACTGTAAAAAGTTTTTTGATTGAACGAATGGTATTTGTTTAGATATTCTTTTATTAGTAAGATAATTTATCGTATTCAATAAGTTAAACAAAATAGAGCCTAAACATTTTTTTTGAATAAATTGTTCTTGAAAAATTATCGAATATTGTTTCCAAAATCAATTTGGATAATTAAAGATGTGATTTAGATAATATGGTTTTAACAACTAAGATTTACTAACAGCACTACTATCGGTTTCTAAACAACAGCCGTTTTGATTTGTTTGTTGGGTGCGTTTTTTATAAATATATTATATAATTATAATATCATTATATCAGATATATGAATAATATTCATTTTCTATGGGATGAAAGTAAAAATCTTACAAATATTAAAAAGCACAAAATCTCTTTTAAGGAAGAAATAACTGTATTCTTTATATGAAAGTAAATACTATAACGAGGTAAAATAAAATGAAAAAAGAATATGATTTTTCCAAATCCGTTAAAAATCCGTATATAAAAAAGATAAAAAAACAAATATCAATTCGTATTGAAAACGATACAGTAGAATATTTTAAAGAATTAGCTTTAAGAACAGGTATCCCCTATCAAAATTTAATGAATATGTTTTTGCGCGAATGTGCTGAAAAAAATATGAAACCAAATATTCAATGGCAATAAATTCAGCACCTGATGGCGTTGTGGCTAAGGTGGTAGCCTTGATTTGCTGGTTATAGTTCAATAACTTATTTTCAATGAATTATAAGTACTGAATTTTTCTACATAAGGCTTTCTGCGAATATCATTTAACAAATCAATAAAACAACTTTTCGAAAATTCATTTTTTATTCCCTTTGGAATTTTATACTTATAAAATACCATATCATCTTCGGTATAGTTTATTAAATTATGC
>JADFGB010000097.1 GCA_022567875.1 Bacteroidota bacterium
TTATCATTGTGGCTCTCCCGTTTGTTCCTCCGATTGAGTGTTTATCAACAACTATATCCTCGCTTATTTTGAGTGTTTTTCCATTTTCTATTAGAGCCTGTGTCATCCCTACGATTTCTTCTAAATCAAAACCTTTCATATAAACTGCACTAATAAACGCTGTGGTTTCTATTTCGCTTAATTTGTTTGATGCAATATCTTTCACTATTTGTCTTAGTTCCTCAGCGTTTAATTTTAAACCATCCATTTTCTTTTTAATAAATTTTACACTTTCTGGTTTTCCTGTTCCGCCCCATCGTCATGCTGTCCCCACACTTCACTCGGGCCACACTACGTCGTCATGCCGGACCTGATCCGGTATCCATGGAGAAAAAGTCAAAAGAACTAGGGGCTTCTAAACATTATACAATCGATGTAAAACAGGAGTTTTATAATAAAATTGTTTCATATATAGTAAAGGCTAATGGTTTATATGAAGATTATTATCCAAATATGTGTTCGGACCGTTACATAATTGCTGAAAAACTAATTATGATAGCAAAAAAAGAATCTACAAATATTGTTGCACATGGTTCTACAGGACAGGGTAATGATCAGGTAAGATTTGATTCTGCTATTTATTCATTAGAACCGGATTTTAAAATAATTGTTCCTGTAAGAGAATTGTCTATCACAAGAAAAGAAGAGCAAGAGTACTTAGAGAAAAAAGGTTTTGAAGTAGATAGTGAGTACAAGAAGTATACAATAAATCAAAATATTTTTGGCTACACATATTCTGGAAGTGAAATTGATGATTATAAAGAGCCGGATGAATCAATATATAATTTAACAAAGAAAACAGAATCAGAGCCAGAATATATTAGTTTAGAGTTTGTGAAAGGTTTGCCTGTTTCTATAAATGGAACTAAAAAATCAGGTAATGAAATTCTCAAAGATTTAAATGAAATAGCAGGAAGTCATGGCTATGGGAGAAAAATTGTTGTAAATAATACAATAATTGGATTTAAAGGAAGAATTTTATTTGAATCTCCAGGGATATTAGCAATAATAGAAGCTCATAAAGCATTAGAGAAAGCTGTTTTAACAAAAGAACAGTATGAATTTAAGAAACTAGTAGAAAATAAATGGGCTAATTTAACTTATAATGGAAGATATTATGATCCTTTAATTAATGATTTGAATGCTTTTTTAGATCATAATCAAGATAATGTAACAGGGCTTGTAAAATTAAAACTAGATAATGGTAATTGCGATATTGTTGAGCTTGAATCAAAATATGTTCTTGAAGCAAAAAACATTGTAACATACGCTCAGAGTTCTTCATGGAGTGGAGATGAAGCTACCGGATTTATAAAATTATGGTCATTGCAACAAAAAATTCATAAGATGAAAAATGATTGAATTACTAAAAAAACTAATCTCAATTAATAGTATATCAGGAAATGAAGAAGAAATAATTAGTTTTATCTCTGATTTTTTGAACCAAAATTCTGTAGAACATAAAAAAATTGGAAATAATATTATTGTTGAATTAGGAAAAGGGCAAAAAACTTTAAGTATAGTTGCACATATTGATACAGTTCCTGCTACAGATGGATGGTCAAGTGGTCCGTTTAAAGTATCTATTAATGATGATAAGATATTTGGTTTGGGAGCTGTTGATAATAAATCTTCAGTTTCAACTTTATTAGAATTAATTCTTGAATTTCAGGAAATAGAACTTAATGGAAAAATTATTTTTGTTTTTACTTCTGAAGAAGAATCTAATATGAATGGAATAGAAACTGTCTTATCACATATTAAACCGGATTCTGCAATTATTTGTGAACCCACTAATTTAATTCCTTGTACTGCTCAAAAGGGATTTGTTAATCTTAATTTAAAAACTAAAGGAAAAAATAGTCATGCTGCTTTTCCGGGAAAAGGAGACAACGCTATTTATAAAATGATTAAGGAATTAGAAAAAATTAAGAATATAACATTTGAAAAAGAATATCCGTTGCTTGGCTATCCAACTATTTCTCCAACCATTATTTCGGGAGGTATAGAGCATAATATAATACCGGATAAATGTGAAGTGATCCTTGATATTAGAACAACCCCGATATATGATAATAATACAGTAATTGAGGAAATAAAAAATATAGTTGATTGTAAGATAGAAGTACTTAGCAACAGATTAAAACCAATTGAAACTAAAAATAATGAGTTTGTAAAAATAGCTGAGGAAGTTTGTGATTCTAAATCAACTGGATTTTTAGCATTGTCAGAGATGTGTTTTTTTGATTGCCCTGCTATTGTTTTAGGTCCCGGATTTTTAGAACAGGCTCACAAGCCGGATGAGTATATTGAAATTTCTCAACTGGAGAAAGCAAAGAATATCTACAAAAAAATAATTAAGGGGTTTTTAAATTGAAAAATTTTGTTGCAATTGAAGACCATACAAAACAAGAATTAGATGAATTATTAGAGTTAGCAGAACATTTTAAGAATAATAAATTTTCTGATTTACTTAAAGGAAAAACTCTCATTACTATGTTTTTTAATCCTTCTACCAGAACAAGAATAAGTTTTGATTTAGCTATAACTCAATTAGGAGGACATCATGTCAGTATTGAACCTGGAAAATCTTCTTGGGCTATTGAAATAAAAGAAGGAGCTGTTATGGACAAAGATGCAGAAGAGCATTTGAAAGACGCCATTAAAGTTCTTTGTAAATATGGAGATATAGTAGCAATAAGATGTTTTCCTAAGTTTAAGAATTGGGAAGAAGAGAAAAATGATTTGATATTAAAAAACTTAGTAAAATGGTCGTCTAAACCAGTAATAAATATGGAAACAATTAGTCATCCATGCCAAGCATTAGCAATGATAAAAGTAATAAAGGATAAATTTGAGAATGTTAAGAAGAAAAAATTTGTACTCACTTGGGCTTATCATCCTAAACCGCTTAATACAGCGGTAGCAAATTCAGCTGGAGTAATGGCAAGTAAATTTGGAATGGATATTGTAATTGCTCATCCCCCTAACTATGATCTTGATGATTTCTATTTACAGGAAATGAAAAAGAATTGCCGGGAAAATGAATCAAATTTTGAAATTTCTAATAATATGAAAGAAGCAATTGAAGGTGCTGATTTTGTATATGCAAAAAGCTGGGGCTCTTTAACACAATATGGAAATTTCCGGAAAGATATTAACGACCGATACAAAAACTGGATAGTGGATAAAGAAAAAATGGATCTAACAAATAATGCATATTTTAGCCATTGCCTTCCTGTTAGAAGAAACTTGATTGTTACTGATGAAGTGATTGATTCTGAAAAATCCTTAGTTTATGAGGAGGCTGAGAATAGATTGCACGTTCAAAAAGCTATATTAGCAAAATTATTAGGAGATATGAATTGAAAGAAATAATTTTTAAATTTTTAAAAAAAATAGATAAACCGGAGTTTAAGTTATTTCTAAATCTTTTTAGCAATCTTCCAAAAATAAAATTTGCAGTAATCAAAATTAGTGGGAAAGCGCTTGAAAATAATTTAGAATTAATTGCTGAAGATATTGCTTTTCTGAACAAAATGGATATTTATCCTATTATTGTACATGGTTGTGGATCAACTTTAGATAAGAGATTACCGGAATCAAAAAAGATTGATGGAATTAGAATAACAAAAAAAGAAGATATGAAAGTTATTCAAAGTTCATTTAGGGAAATTGCCAATTGTCTTAAAGGAAATATTATTGAGAAAGGAGGCAAAGCAGAGATTGTAGAGGATTTATTTTATTGTGAACAATTAAAACAATATGGTTATGTAGGCAAAATTAAAAAGATTAAGCTTAATAAGATTAAATCACTTATTGATCAAAATATCACACCTATAATAAGTCCTCTAGGTGATTCAATTGTAGGAAAGCTAAACATTAATGCAGACAATGTAGCAAAAGAAATTGTAAAAATAGTTGAACCAAAGAAATTTATCTTTTTAACAGAAACTGGCGGTATCTTGGATAATAAAGGGAAATTGATACCATTTCTAAATTTATCTGGAAATGTTTTTGAAAATATTACAGGAGGGATGCTTCTAAAAGTAAAAGAGATTAAAGATTTCTTGAGTTCCGGAGTTGATTATGAAGTTGTAATAACAAATCCTAAGGGTTTAATTAAGGAATTATTTACGATAAAAGGTAGTGGCACTTACATTAAATATCATAAAATAATTCAAACATCAGATGTCAATTCAATAAATAAAGAAAAAATAAAGTGGACTTTAGAAGATGCTTTTGATAAGACTCTTATTGAGAATTTCTTTGAGGATGATATAAAGGAAATATTTTATCAGAAGGAATATGAAGGTGTTGCTATTATAAAAGAAATTAATGGAATGCCTTATTTAGATAAATTTGCTGTTGCCAAATCTTATCAAGGGACAGGACTCGGTAAAAGTTTATGGGATAAATTAATTAAAGAATATCCAAAATTGATTTGGAGATCTTCTTCTGATAATTCAATAAATATTTTTTATACAAAACTTTGCGATGGGGTTATTAAAAATAATGATTGGAATTTCTATTGGAAGAATCTTAGTAATAATGAAATTATTTCGACTATTGATTTAGTTATAAAGAAAAAAGACACATTGGTTTAAAATGATCCATTTGATGAACACATATAAAAGAGATTTGTACCTTGAAAAAGGAAATGGCAGCTATGTTTATGATATTGATGGAAAGAAATATTTAGATTTAGTTGGGGGAATTGCAACTTGTAGTGTTGGCCATTCTAATCCGGAAATAGGTAATGTAATTAATAAACAGTCTAATAAGTTAATTACAGCAAGTAATTTATTTTGCTCAAAATCACAAGAATTGTTAGCTAAAAAATTGTCAAAATTATCTGGATTAAGTAAATGTTTTTTTTCAAATTCTGGTGCTGAAGCAGTTGAAGCAGCTATTAAATTAGTTAGAAAACATTCTAAAAAGAACAAAATTATTGCTATGAAAAATGGTTTTCATGGTAGAACTTTTGGTAGTTTATCTGCTACTTGGAATCCAAAATATAAGAAGGACTTTGAGCCTTTATTATCAGAATTTGTACACGTTGATTTTAACAATATTAAAGCTTTAGAAAAAGAGATTTGTAATAATACTGCTGCTGTTATTATTGAATCAATTCAAGGTGAAGCTGGTATTATAATTCCATCCAAAGGATACCTGAAAGAAGTTGAAAAATTATGTAAAAAGAATTTTGTCTTGTTTATTATTGATGAAATTCAAACAGGAAATGGAAGGACAGGAAAGTATTTTTGTTATCAACATGAGAATGTTAAACCGGATATTGTAACTTTAGCTAAAGGATTGGCTAATGGATTACCTATTGGTGTAACTATATCTGATTTGGATTTTGAACCGGGAGACCATGGTTCTACTTTTGGGGGTAATGATTTTTGTTGTAATGTTGCTTTTAAGTTCAGCAAGTTATCATGTATTTAAAAAACCAGGAGCAAGATGGTGGTGGAACACGAAAAATAGAACTCCATTTCAGATGAGTCTTTTGTACATCGACACAGTGGTTGCATCTTTACTTTTAATTCATGTCCTTATACTTTTTGGGGACGCTAGATTTCCACTAGAATTCTGGATAGCTTTAATACTAGCGATTCCTGCGTTTA
>JADFGB010000098.1 GCA_022567875.1 Bacteroidota bacterium
GAATGGCTTTTTAAAGAAAAGCAAAGCGATAATTTGAGAAAATCTTTTTGGGAAATTCTATGTGTTGGTGCTCTAAATTCAAGCACTAAAAATGCTTCTGCTGAGTTGTTTGCTTCTATTTTAAAGAAAATGTTTTTGCAAGGAAATGAAGCGGCAACTTTTATAATACCTAAAATTGGATTAAGCGAAACTTACTGTAAGCCTGCGGAAGAATTTCTATTAAAGAATGAAGCAAGTATCTCTCTTTCAGAAAATGTTTTAGAATTAATAATTGTAGATAACTCTGTTAAAAAGATTATTACATCAAAAAGGGAAATTGAAGATTTTGATTATCTGATTTCCGCTATTCCTTTATCTGCTTTGAAAAAGTTTTACACTGATAATAAATTAGCAAAAATAGATTTTGAAAACTCTTGCATAGTGACAATTCATCTTTGGTTGAAAGAAAATTCCTTAAGTGAAAAATTTTATGGTTTGATTGGTTCACCCATACATTGGATATTTAATCATGGTGAACATATTTCTTTGGTAATAAGTGATGCTAACTATTTAGTTGATAAAGATAAAAACGAAATTTATAAAATGTGTTTAGACGAGTTAAATAAATATGCAAATATTACTGAAGATAATATTAGTGGTTTTAAAATAATTAAAGAAAAACGTGCAACTTTTATTCCGTCTTTAGATGTACTTTCAAAAAGACCGGGAGTAAAGACAAATATTAATAATTTATTTTTAGCAGGGGATTGGACCGACACAGGTTTACCTGCTACATTAGAAGGTGCAGTTCAAAGCGGTAAAATTGCCTCTGAAATGGTAATGAAAAATTATAATCAACGCAGTCTGAAACCTGTGCCTACAACCAAATAATTTTTATAAACCTTCTCTATCAATCATATAAACCAGCATTGCCATAGCCGCAGAGCCAAGTTCAAATTCTCTTGGATGAATAATGCTGAACTGGTCATTATCGGAATGGTGATAGTCAAAATATCTCTGTCCTTCGGGGGAATAACCAATCCTTGCTTTGGCTGATTTTATATGGCTTACATCAGCTCCGCTGCCGCCTTTTCTAACTTGTAATATTCCGGTTTGATTTAATATTGGAAGCCAGGTTTTTATTTTAGCAATCGTTAATGAATCAGAATCAATACTGAATGCTCTTGGAGAGCCGCTACCTGCGTCTGCTTCCATTGCCATAATAGTTTTTTGAAGTGATGAATCTGCAAAAGCACCGTAAACTTTTGCTCCCCTCGAACCATTTTCCTCGTTGATAAATAATACACACCTTATGGTTCTTAGCGGTTTAATTTTTAATCTTTTAAATAAATCTAAAACTTCCATAGATTGAATGCAGCCTGCACCGTCATCGTTTGCGCCAACTCCTAAATACCAGCTATCAAGGTGTCCGCCGACTGTTATTATTTCATCTGGATATTTACTACCTTTTATTTCTCCGATTACATTATAGGATTGAGCATCTGGAAACCATTTGCTGTTTAATTTAAAATTGACTTCAAGGTTCGGATCTTCTATTAAAGCCATTCTTAAAAAATCGGAGTCTAAATAACCCACAGCAACTGCCGGTATTCTTTTTACTTTGTCGCCATAAAATGTTACACCTGTATGTGGGTTATTGTCGTATTTGGTTGTAATTGAACGGAGCAGTAATCCTATAGCACCATATTTTGCAGCACTGTCTGGTCCATATACTCTGTAATTCCAAACTCCACCATAACCTCCTGAATACAATCCTTGGTCAAGGGGACGATCAAAGAAAACTATTTTTCCTTTTGCCTGGTCTTTGTTTGCCCTTAGTTCATCAAAACTTTTTACAGATAATATTTTACCTTGTATACCGTGTTCCTCGGTAGGAATACTTCCGCCTAAAGCTCTGACAACTAATTTTCTACCATTATATTTTTTCGATGAGACAATATTAGCATTCTCTATTTTTCCTCTTTCCCAATGAGGCACCATAACGGGTTGCAGCCATACATTTTCAAACCCCAAAGATTCCATTTTTTGTTTGGCCCAATAAATTGCTTTGATAGAATTTTCAGAACCGCTTAATCTTGGTCCAATATCAGTAAGTTCTTTTAAGAGATAGTAACCTTTTCTATCTTCTAATGCTCTACGAACAAATTGTCTTGCTACTTTTTTATAATCGGTAATTTCTTTATCGCTTAATATTTGAGCATTACTATCTGATATAAATCCTGGGAAAGAAATTAATATAAAAAGTACAGCTAATAATAGAGAGGAAAATTTTTTCAATTGCATTACCTATATTTATTTTTATATATTAAAATAGAAATTATTTTTTATAAACAAGCATTTTTAATTGTCAATTTATAGACAAAATGTAAAGTATGAAAAATATAATTTAAAGACCAAATATTTTTGATCGATTAATTATATCTTTCAGTCATCAAAATTAGTCTAAATTATGAAATCATATAAATCATCAACTCTAAAAAAATATATTTTTAATTTAACGTTGATATTAAGTATTATGACAAACATAGAATGTAATTCTCAAAACGAATTTCCAAACCAACATAAAAAAGGTAATAAGGCAAATAGACTTATAAACGAAAAAAGTCCTTATTTGCTTCAACACGCTTATAATCCTGTAGATTGGTATCCATGGGGTAAAGAAGCTTTTGAAAAGGCAAAAAAAGAAAATAAACCTATTTTTCTTTCGATAGGTTATTCTACTTGCCACTGGTGCCACGTTATGGAAAAAGAATCTTTTGAGGATTCAACTGTTGCCGATTTATTAAATAAATATTATGTGTCAATTAAAGTTGACAGGGAAGAAAGACCGGATATTGATAATATTTATATGACGGTCGCACAAATTCTTACGGGCAGCGGTGGTTGGCCTTTAACAATAATTATGACGCCTGAGAAAAAACCTTTTTTTGCAGGAACATACTTTCCCAAAGACAGTCGTTTTGGAAGACCCGGTATGACAGATATTTTACCACGGATTGCAACTGCATGGGAAAAAGAAAAAGATAAAATTTTAAGTTCCGCAAACAGAATAATAGATGCTGTTAAACAAAATTCTAATTCAAATCCAAATGGGTCTGAAATTACTCTTTCAACATTAAAAAAAGCCGAAAAGGATTTTACGAATAAATTCGATAAGATTTACGGTGGTTTTGGCAATGCACCAAAGTTTCCCTCTCCACATAATCTTTTATTTTTATTAAGACAATATAGCAGAGATAAAAATTCTTCTACTTTGAATATGGTAAAAAAAACATTGGATAAAATGGAAGAGGGTGGTATTTATGATCAACTGGGATTCGGTTTTCACCGCTACTCCACGGATGAAAAATGGCTTGTCCCTCATTTTGAAAAAATGATATACGATCAGGCTATGCTTGCAATGGCTTATACAGAAGCTTATCAACTTACAAGAGAGGAGAAGTATAAAAAAACTGCTGAAGGAATTTTTTCCTACGTATTAAGAGATATGACTTCAAAGGAAGGTGGCTTTTACACTGCTGAAGATGCTGACAGCGACGGGGAAGAAGGAAAATTTTATTTTTGGACTTATACCGAATTACAAAAAATATTATCAAAAAAAGATTTTGATCTATTTGTAAAAGTATTTAATGTTGAAAAAGATGGGAATTTTGTCGATCAAATAAAAGGAGGAAAGGACGGAAATAATATTTTACACAGAACTAAAACTTACTCCGAATTAGCAAATGAATTTAACACTTCTGAAAAAGATTTTATAAATAAGATTGATAAAATAAGGGAACAACTTTTTACCATCAGAGAAAAAAGAATCCATCCTTTTAAAGACGATAAAATTTTAACAGATTGGAACGGATTAATGATCGCTGCTTTGGCACAAGCAGGCAATATCTTTAATAATCAGAATTATACTTTATCGGCAGAAAAAAGCATTCACTTTGTTTTTAATAAAATGACTAAGAAAGACGGTACTTTATTTCACAGATTCAGGAATGGGGAAGTAAAAATAGATGCTCATTTAGATGATTATGCTTTCATTATTTGGGGCTTGTTAAATTTATACGAAGCAACTTTTAAAACTGAATATTTGAAAAAAGCAATTGTTTTCAACAATCTATTAATTAAACATTTTTGGGATTATAAAAACGGTGGTTTTTATTTTACATCTGATGATTCACCTGAATTGTTTACAAGACAAAAAGAGATTTACGATGGTGCTATACCGTCCGGTAATTCTGTAGCTATGATGAATATTGTAAGATTATCAAGAATTACAGGAGATTCAAAACTTGTAGATATGGCTTCTCAAATGGCAAAAACTTTTTCAAATAATGTAGAAAGGTACCCTATGGGGTTTTCTCAATTTTTAAGTGGTGTAGACTTTGCAATAGGACCATCATTTGAAATTGTAATTGTTGGAAGTATTGCTAATGATGAAACTAAAAGAATGTTGAATGAAATAAATAAAAAATATATACCAAACAAAGTTGTCCTTTTAAAATCTGATGAGACAGAATATAAAGATATTTCAGAGATAGCTACTTATACAAAAGAACAGAATATGATAAACGGGGAAGCCACTGTTTATGTTTGTCGAAATTACGTTTGTAACCTTCCCACCACAGATCCCCTAAAATTAGCTGATCAATTAAATATAAAATAGTTAGCTTATCAAAATTCTTTAACTAACCCTGAATATTTCCTTTCAATTTTAAACCCGAATCTGTAAAAATATTCCGGGTGGAAAAATCCCGTAGTAACAGATTTGTATCCTTCGCTTTTTAATCTGTTGAAGAGTTCATTCATTAGTCCTTCACTTACACCTTTCCGCCTGTACCTGGCAGAGACAACAATTTTTTCCATGTGCACAGTGGTATTATCTCTATTGATATAATACAATCCCCCTATTATAAACCCTCTATCAGAAAGAGCTACTAAAAATTGGTGGTCGCTTCTGAAGTTGACTAATAAATTAGAATTTATAAATAATTGATGGAGCCGTGAAATTTCTTTTGGTGTAGTTGGTTTGCGTATATAAAAAGGCGTACCCAAATAATCATCGTGTTCAACTACAAGATTTGTAAGTGTGGTTCCCTCGGTTTTTGTTTTAATTAATGCTGCTGAATCAGAGGGCTTCAAATAAGGATAATTTAAACGAGCTAAAAAGAAATTTTCTTTTTTATTTAATTTAAAATTGTTTTGTATTGAAGAAAGAAGAATAAAGTATTCTTCTTTTGTTATAGAATTTTCTCTTTGTTTCTTAACAATTTTGTTCAGATAATTTTGTAATTTTCCGATTGAATCAGCAAAAGCTGTTTTAATAAAAAATCTTGTTCTGGCTTCCGGGTATTCTTTTTCCAAATCTGCAAGTCTGTATGTGTCTGTTAAATCATACAACATTTCAGCTTGTGCTTGTATTGATGCATCGCGATTTAGTTCGTACCAACGGTGGAACCTTTTTATTGCAAAAAATAATCTGGTAGGAATAAATCCATCTGTCTCAATCTTCTTAATAAATTTGTTTAGTTGAGTCTTTATTAATCTTAAATTTGTTGTGTTAAAATTATTTATATATTTGGCTCTAAAATGTTTGAGTATTTCCAAACCTTTTTTTTCACCTTCGGCTGATATTATTCCTGAGAAA
>JADFGB010000099.1 GCA_022567875.1 Bacteroidota bacterium
TATTTATTTGCCCTGTTCGCCGCATCGCTTATTCCTGTTTTCATTTATTGGTTCATTGAAGATCATATTGCCATATTAGCCTGCAGCGCTCTCATATTCATAGCTATTCCGGCCATCAAAACCGTTTGCGAAAAATCAGACGGCCCATCGCTCAACCGCGCCCTCGCCCAAACAGGAAAACTTTTAATAGATATTTTACCCAATAAATGCGACTTTTGCGGATGCTGTGTCGGAGTCTGTCCTGAAGATGCAATAGAGCTAAAAGAAGCTGAAATTTATATTATAGATCCCCGCTGTACAAACTGCTCAAAATGTGTGTGGGCTTGTCCCATAGAAGTTATCAAGTTTGATAAAGAAGGAGTTTCGGAATAATAAATCAACAAACAGATAAATAAATTTGAAAGATGAATATGACATAATAGTTGTTGGAGCTGGGCCAGCCGGAACAATAGCTGCTCAGTACGCTGCCAAAGAAGGTTCTTCCGTTCTTGTTTTAGAAAAAGATAGGGATGTTGGTTATCCTGTTCGATGTGCTGAAGCAATTAACAGGGAAGGGTTGGAAGCATTTATAAAACCTGACCCCAAATGGATAAACGCCGAAATAACAAAATTCGGTTTCGTTGCACCCAATGGTAAAAAGGTGATAATTGATTTGGGCAAAGTGGAAGGATATAGGTTGGAAAGAAGAATCTTTGATTATGAGCTTGCAAAAATCGCTTCTGAAGCAGGTGCGGAAATTCTTACAAGAACTTATGTTAATGGATTGATTCTTGAGGACGGAAAAGTCTGCGGTGTGAAATATGAATTTCGCGGACAACAAATGGAGGTCAGAGCAAAGATTGTAATTGGCGCAGACGGTGTTGAATCAAGAGTGGGAAAATGGGCAGGAATAGAAACCTGCATAGATTTCAGAGATATGGAGTGTTGCTTTCAAGTAACCGCTGCAAATGTTCAATGCGATCAGGATACTTTATTTTTTTATTTCGGTAAAGAAGTTGCACCCGAAGGATATTTTTGGGTATTCCCAAAAGGTGAAGGCACAGCTAATATAGGGCTCGGAGTAAGCGGAGGAATCGGCAAAAAAAGGTCTGCTCTTTCTTATTTAAATAGCAATCTAGAAAAATTTTTCCCTACAGCAAATATATTAACACAAGTTGCGGGCGGCGTACCCAGTGTAATTACTTTAGAAGAAATTGCAGCACCGGGTATTATGCTTGTAGGTGATGCCGCAAGACAGGTTAATCCGCTTAGCGGGGGCGGAATTTCAAGCGGAATGATTGGAGGCAGCATTGCAGGAAAATTAGCTGCTCAATCTATCAAGAACAACAATTTAGATTATATTAAAAAATATCCGAAGGAATGGTACAAAGCACGCGGTAAAAAACACAAAATTTTAGATAAACTTAAAGACGGTATTTATAGTTTTACGGACGAGCAGTTTAACAAACTTATTGAATCATTGATTAAACTACCTGCCAAGAAACGCACTATCGGCAGATTTTTTATTATTGCACTTAAAAACAAACCTTCATTATTAAAAGAAATTGCAAAGGTTTTTATTATTTAATTTACCCTTCTGAGTAGAGACGTTATATCTACCTTCGGCAGATAAGTATAACGTCTCTGCAAAAATATCTTACCCCCTTAATTTATCCAACAGTTTATTAATTGTTTTTAACTCTTTATCATTTAAGGAAATTAAATTTTTATCTAATTTTTCAAAAATTTTGTCCAACTTTTTTAAAAGAGCCAACCCTTTTTTGGAAATTAATACATCAACATTTCGTCTGTCCTTTACACATATATGCCTTTCAACTAATTTTTTTGTTAGTAACTTTTCAACTATACGGGAGCAGTCAGACATTCTATCCAACATCCTTTCTTTTATCAGCTTTATAGTAAATGGCTTTGGATGTTGTCCTCTTAAAATTCTAAGAATATTAAATTGTTGAAGAGTTATTCCGTAAGGTTTCAACAATTCAACTTGGTTTTTAATCACCCAATTATATGAGAATATAATGTTTACCATCGCTTTGTGGTATTCGTTTTTAAATTGCTTCTGTTTTATCTCTTCTTCAATTTTCATAATTATATATTTTACTTATTGAAGGATTTTTCAAAAACAATTTCACTCAATTCCTTTCTTTGCTTAATCTTGTCTTCATCGTTTTCATTTATATAACCGAGAGCCATAACTGTTATGGGTGTGAAACCTTCTGGAATATTAAATAAGTCAACGGCTTTTTCCCTTGAAAATCCCGCCATTTGATGGACATAAATATCAAGCTCAGTTGCCTTGAGTGTTAAATATGCAACTGCTTGCCCGAGATCATATTCAGCGTGATAATTCTTTTTTCCGTTTTTTGAAAATTCATTCTGAGCAATAGTTAATATTAAAACAGAAGCCTGTTTAGCCCGATCCCTATTTGCATCTACCAACGATTTCAATATATTATTATAAGTTTCTTCATTAGCTTTTGAAGCAACTATAAATCTCCATGGCTGTTCGTTATATGAAGACGGAGAAAACCTTGCAGCATCAAACAATTTATAAATAGTTTCTTTTTCAATTTGACTATCCGAAAAAGAATAGGGGCTGTATCTTTTTTCTATTAATTCATTTAACATTTTAATCTCTTTTATTAATTTATATTTTAGTCAGGATTATTTTGTTTAATTACTTCTATATTACAGGTGATAGTTATTTCTTTGCCGACCACCGCTCCGCCTGCTTCTAACAATTTATTCCATTTTAGATTGTAATCGAATCTGTTAATCTTGCCTGTAATCTTAAAACCTGCTCTCATATTTCCCCACGGATCTTTAATAGTTCCACCGTAAATTACGTCCATTATAATATGATTTGTTGTTCCTTTAATTGTAAAATCTCCTTCTAATTTGTATTTATTGCCTTCTACTTTTTCAAAAGATGTGCTTTTGAAAATAATTTCCGGATATTTTTCTGCATCAAAGAAGCTTGTCGATTTCAAATGTTTATCGCGGCGGGTATTATCTGTAAACACGCTTTTTGTATCTAAAGTAAACACTATTTCACTTCCGCTGAAATCTTCTTTATCTGCTGTAACGCTTCCCTCAAAACTCTTAAATCTACCTTCTACTTCTGATATAATTAAATGCCGTACACTGAATCCTATTTTGCTGTGAACAGGATCAATATTCCAGGTTGCAGTTTGTGCAAAGGAATTGCCTGTTAACATTATTAATACAAATAGGATGATAAATTTTATTTTTTTCATTTTGTTCCTCTGTTATTTTAGTTAAAATATATTTGTTTTATAAATATATGTTATAACATTATAAGTTGCAACACTTATTTTAATTAGACGAGAAACGTAAAACTAAATACGGAAAAGTGAATCTTCCGCCACTGTCTATTCAGTGGTGAAATAACTGTACCGAAGTGAGTGAACGCTAGCATCTTTACTAATGTGGGCTTTTTTTTACTTTACCAAATACTCTTTGTATTGTTGAATTATATAATGATTGAATTAACTTACTTGGTGGGCTCCACTGAACTTTGAAAAAGGTAACCCACTGAAAAGCTTACACAAGGAATCGGAAAAAGCGCACCCACCAAGTCAAGTTGAATGATTTGTTATATTCTTCTTATCAATAAGTAACCTTACAATATTGTCAGAAATATCATTTCCTGTGAGTTCATATATAGTATTTAAACCACCTGGATTGACTACATTAATTTCTATAATATAAGGATAGACCATATCAATACCTACAAAGTTAATACCAATACTCGAAAAGTATTTTGCCATCTTTTGGCAATAATCTTTTTCTTCAGGATTCAATTCACTTTGTAGTGGTTCAGAACCTTGATGCAAATTTGTTCTGTGATTATCAGCTTGAGGTGATCGAGTATAACAACCGACTACTTTATTCTTTGCAAATATGACTCTTTTTTCACCTTTTTCCCTGATATCTTGAATAAATTCTTGTAAAATACAGAATTTAGTATCATTGTTTCCAGTTAACATCTGGAGTAGAGCTTTAGCGTTTAAATCGCCTTTTCTAAGCATAAAAACGTTTCGTCCCATAGATTCTGCTGGTGGTTTTAATATCCATTCTTCACGACTACCAGCTTGAAATATTTTATATAGATATTCAAAGTTACAAGATGCATAGGTTTCTGGTATTTTAATAAAATCCGGCAAAAAAGTTAAAATATATTTATTGCTATAGTACATCAATGATTCGACTGAGTTTATAAATGAAACGTCTCCAGATTTTTCTAGTATCCAAAGGATCTCAATAGTATCCAAAAAATTTGATCTTAAACCAAAAGATAAAACCCAAATGTAATCAATACTATTTATGTCCAAATAGTGAAAAGAATCTTCTAAAATTGAAGAACCATACCCCATCTCATCTTTTACAAACGAGCATAAGGCTTTTATATGGCGATTATTAATACATAAAGATTTTTCTAAAATTAGGATGGGCAAATGATTGCACCGTAACAAAGCATTAGTCAATATCAACGTATTTTTGAATTCTAGTTCCTTAACTGTATTAACTAATAATCCAACTTTCATTATCTTCTCCTTAGATCATCATTGTTGTAGAAACTGAGAAATATAACGGTGTTGCCGCTAACCGGCAGCCTAATAAAGTAATGCCAATTAACTTTTATTTATAAAAATGTTTCTTGGAACAACCTACCTTAAAGAGCAATTTACTTTTACAACGCAACTTAATATTTGTACAATGCCACAACGTTTAAAGCAGTCGCTTCGATCTGCTGGAGATATGGCGTTTTAAATATTACTTTTATACCCACTTCTAAAAATTAAAACAACTTGTTGGGGAGTGATTTTATCTTTTTTATTTTTATAACCAAGTTCTTGTCGGAAAGCCAAAATAGCTTTAGCGAAGTACAACTCCCTTTCTTCAATCTTGGAATGTTTAGAAGAATACAGTTCAACATATTTACCATACTCCTCTAAAACTTCATCTGAGCTCCATAATAAAATACTCTTACTCATATCAGAAAATTCTTTTAACCAAACTTTAATAGGTTTATCATTGTTGAGGTCTAATAATAACTTAGCGTGTTCATCAAGAAGTTTTTGAAAAGATGTTCTTTTGTTTTCTTTTAGTTCTGCTTTTGATAAAGATTTTTCTTTCATAAGAACACGTAAATAATAAAAGAAAAATCCGACAGCAGCCGTGCCTAAAGTAGATAAAACAGAGACTATTATTGTTTCTAATACAGTCATAATATTATTAAGTAGCTTATTATTGAAAATAATTTAATTAAATAGCTACTTGGTGTAGCAACAGTAATTTTTTGCACTCTAATCATAATGTTTATAAAATGATATTTTAAACAAAACTATTAAGCCATATAACTACTATTTAACTCGACGAAAACCAATAATATTTAGAGTGTTAGTAGGAAATTCTTGCCTTGATAATATTCCAATGCGTTTTATCAGTAATCGTCATAATTTGTTCTATTTAATTAGTTTATCAAAATATCCACTTAATTCAACAGGTTGGTTAGCAGGAAAGATAGTTCCACCTAACAAACCTTGTCTCTTAT
>JADFGB010000001.1 GCA_022567875.1 Bacteroidota bacterium
TCTTGCAACCTGCGTGAGGCAGATACAATAAATCCTATAAACATTACAACAACTCCAATCCATACTAAATTTATAAATGGTTTTATGCTTGCTTCAATAGATAATATTTGAACAGGTGCTTTAACAACATTTGTATCTTTTTCATCCAAATCGGAGATTGACAAATCAATCTTTCCTGTAGCAACTAGGTTCTCTAATTTTACTTTCAAATTAAAATCTTTCAAGTCAACAGTTGTAAAGGTTCTGTTACTGTTTTTATTTTCCAAGAATAATTCAAAAGATTTATTCATATTATCTTTTTCAGCAGTCATCCTTACACCTATTTTGAAATCTTTACCGGCCATCATTGCATTTTTAATTTCGGCAGGAAAATTAAATTCATTAAAAGTAAATTTTACACCGTCAATATCTATTGATTTACCTTTTTCAATTGAGACTTTGTGCAGGTGATCTTTTGCAACATTGTCGTCATCAAAACCAAGAGGTGAAATGTAAATATCTCTTGTAAAACCAACAACTATTGAAGGGACCCTCATTATACTGTTTGTATAATCACTTACGTACATAACCGGTTCTGCTGTATAAAATTCATCTCCTTTATTTATATCAATGCGGAAAGCATATTTTGTGTTGTTATCAATTGGCTTATAGCTTGTAAAAAGCATTTTATACCCAAGTACATCTGTGGGTATGCCTTTAATAAGGTCAGCGTCCTGTTTTATAGAATAGCCGGCAGAACCAATAATCCCTAATAAGAATAATGCCATACCTATATGCGAAACATAAGCCCCCAACATTTTTTTGTTCCCTCTTACTATCTTCATTGCAATTTCTAAATTAACAAAAAGTAAAAATGACGATGAAAAAGATAAAATTATAAGCATCAAATCATAAACACCGCCCAATACAATAATCAGAATTGTTAAAAACAGTGATGCCAATATTGAAAACATTCCCTTCTTTACAACTTCTTTCCAATTTGATTTCTTCCATTTTATCAAAAGACTAAGACCGTTTAATAATCCAATAATTATTGCAATAGGTAAATGCATTTGAACGTAAAATGTTGTTTCAATAGATTGTCCAAAAATAGGTGCCGATGTTCCTACCAATACAATTAATGCAGAGGCACTCATAACAACAGCAGCCGTAAAAAGAGCCAACTCTCTTGACAGTAAATTTTCATCCTGTGTATCAAATTTTGATAAGGCTTTCCAACGAAATAAAACTGAACCGAATCCTAAAACCAAAAATGAAACGATAAAGATCAATAAAAACAAATAAACAATAGTCCCGGGGTCCACAAATGAATGGACAGATGCATCACCTAAAACTCCGCTTCTTGTCAAAAATGTTGAATACAGAACGAGTATATAAATAAGAATACCTAAAATAAGATTTGTTTTTAAAAATCTACCAACTCCCCCTTTGGATTGACTTTTTCTCTGAACAAGCATAGTATGAATAGCAGCAACACTCACAAGCCAAGGAATTAAACTTGAATTTTCAACCGGATCCCAAGCCCAATAACCGCCCCAACCAAGCATTTCATAAGCCCAATAACCACCAAGCATTATTGCAAGTCCTAAAACTCCTGCACCAGCTAAAACCCATGGGAAAGCTTGTTTAATCCACTTTGTGTAATCATTTTTCATTAAAGCGGCAATTGCAAATGTAAATGGAACAGTCGATAATGCAAAACCAACAAATAATATAGGCGGATGAATCTGCATCCAAAAATTTAACAATTGTGGGTTAAGCCCTTTACCATTTATAATAAATTGATTGACTGAAATTCCTGCAGCCATTAATGTATTATAAAGTTCACTTGTCATTTTAATGAATTGTTGACCTGTTCCACTATCGCTAAAAGCAAATTTACTTAACTGAGGTAACCCTATATATGCAGGATTGATATATTTAATATCTATAAACACAGGTGTGGTCCAAATGAATTCAAATGGATTCTTAAACCACGGAGATACCATAATCAAGATGAAAAACAATGCAAGTGAAAAGACTGCCATTACTCTTGGTTCCAAGTCATCTCTTTTGGAAGTATAGTTTTGCAGAAAAATTCCGATTATTGTAGTGAATAAAAGCCAAAGCATGAAGCTTCCTTCCTGTCCACCCCAAAATGTTGACAGTAAAAAACCAAGTGATAAGTCATTACTTGAATAACTGAATACATACTCATACTGATACGAATGGGTTAGCAATATTCTCCATAAAAGAACTGATGCAATAATTACAAGTACTGCTGTAGAATGGTATGCTATTCTTGCATAGTTAAGAGTGTTTTTATATCCTCTAAAATTTAGATAATACATTATCATGGCAATAAAGCAACTTGCCAAGGCTAAAGAAAGTACTACGCTCCCTAACATATTTTCCTCAAAATATTAAATAAAATAATTTGTATTTATTAAAAAAAATTTAAAAAGTTAAATACCCGAACTCTGTATCTTTTGACCTTCATATTTACTTGGGCATTTAGTCAAAATTGAATTCGCCTTAAAATAACCGTTTTGGTATTTACCGGAAACAACTAGGCTTTGTGCTGATTTAAAATTATTAGGTATAGCACCGTTGTAAACAACCTTCATTTGGTTACCTTGTTCATCCTTCATATAAAATGTAAACATTCTGCTTTTCAAATCGTAATTGTAATCTTTTTCCCGTACCCACTGTCCGGTTGCTTTTACAGTTTTATTTTCCGTTTTAATCTTATTTATATTATTTTCATATTTAATGCTGCTCTGAGTAACTAAATAACCCATCAGTCCAATAAAAACAACAATAATAATTCCGCCAAATAAATATTTATTTTTCATTTTTGTATCCTTCAATTTCTTTTTCAATTCCTTTTAATCTTTTATCTAAAATGGATAAGAATGCAAAAATACCTATCCATACTATAAGAACAATTATCATTACTATAAAAATCGAATTATTTTCTAAGAATTTGTAAAATCCTTCCAATTTTAGCCTCTTATTAATTTTTTGTTTAGCTTTTCTTTATAAAGCAGTGATTTGTAACCTAATCTCCACATCCAATAATATAGAATTGTAAAACCAATTAGTGATAAAAAGAATATTAATAACATACTGCTGTTCATTTGAAAATTTACAACAGGTCCTCCGCTTGGCGAAAATTTATCATCAGCCGAACCCGGATGTAAACCGTCCATTATTCTTGGCATTATAAAAACAAAAAATGGTACTGTTACGAAAGCAATAATTGAATAAACTGCAGAAAGAGTTGCTCTTTTATCCTCAGATTCAATTGAAGATCGAAGTGCGAACCAGGCTCCGTATATTAATAAAAGAGCAAATATACTTGTCTGTCGCGGATCCCAGCTCCAATAAGAGCCCCAAGCAAATTTTGCCCATACTGCACCTGTAACAGTTGCTAAGATACAGAACATAAGACCTAACTGTGCAGCGGCGTATGATTTTGCATCATCATCTAAATTTCTCTTCCTTAAATATTTAATGCTAAAAACAGTTGACATCAAAAATCCAATTACCGTTAACCATGCAGTAGGAACATGAAAGAAAATAATTTTTGCATTTTCCTCCAAACCAGGTATTAATGGAAATTGATACCATGCCTGAGGATTCTCAACAATCGGAAAAGAAATTCCCGCGATAGAGACAAAAGCAAGAATGATGAATAAGAATATTTTCCAAACCATAAGTGTTTATTTTTAATATATAAAATTACTAATCTTTCCAAATAAAATCGAATAACATATATGAAATAGTAAGCATTATAACATCATAACATGCTAAAACGGCTAACTCAATTACAGCATCAGCAAATGATGTGCCAACCATAGAATATGATGTTAACATTACAGAAATTAATATCAAAGGAAGTAAAATTGGAAATGATAGTACAGGGTATAGTGTTCCTTTTGCACCTGCTTTTGATATTATAGCCGCAATAATTGTTGAAGCAATTGCAAGACCAATATTAGAAAGAATAAATGTAAGAAAAAAGAGTAAAAAATTTCTTATTATAAATTCTTCAAATAAAACTGAATAAAGTATTGTAATTATAATATTCATAAGGAAAACAAGTATTAAATTAAAAAGAAGTTTTCCACTAAATATTGTTGTAGGAGCAGCAATTAAATGAAGAATAAGTGATGTCCCCCGTTCTTCTTCTGAAACAAAAGCGCGGGATAATCCCGACATTGCAGAGAAAAATATTACAACCCAAAGAAGTCCCGCTGTTAAATTTTGCGGAATTTTTTCATTCCCGATAGAAAAAAGGATAACACTTAATGCCACAATAATGAACATTACAAGTGAATTAATGGCGTAACGTGTTCGTAATTCAGAATGATAATCTTTTTTAAATAATGCGTAAGGTTTCAATATTAAAACTGCCTTTATTTTTTATAATCCTCTAATTTTATTTTAGTACTGCAAAGTTCTAAATCTGATCTTTCATTTGAAGCAATAATTACAATTTTATTCTTCCCCTCTCTATTTATAATCCTATAAACTGTTTCCTTGCCTTCGTTATCAAGGTTAGATGTCGGTTCATCAAAAAGTAAAATTGTTGGTGAATGCATCAAGGCAAAAATAAATTTAAGTCTCTGTTTCATTCCTGACGAGTAAGTTTTCACAATATCATTCTTTCTATTTAAAAGAAGGAAGTCATCAAGCAATGAATTAAATAACTCTTTATTAAATTTAATTCCTCTTATATTGGAAATATGAATTAAGTTTTCCCAAGCCGAAAATTCTTCGTACATAATAAGATACGGTGCAACAAAACCTATATAATTATGAAGCTTTTCTTCATCAATAACTTTATCATCTAAATTATGAACAATCTTCCCCGAAGAAGGCGAAATGATTCCCGCGATAATTTTTATTAATGTTGATTTTCCGGAACCATTAATACCTGTAATTCCATAAATACCATTTTCTAAAAACTTAAAATCTAAGTCTTTAAAAATTAATCGTCGTCCAAATTTTTTTGTTAATTTTTCCGCATTAAGGAAATGTTTATTCATTTAAAATAACCAGCTTTCCTTTTAATATATCATCGCCAACCTTGGTGACATAAATGTAAACTCCGGTTGGAAGTCTGTTATTATTTGTTTGTCTTCCATTCCACATAACAAAATTCTTGCCATTAATATTTACAACATTTTCAGAATCTGAATACATTAAATTTAAGCTGGTAGAATAAATATTGAGTGTTGCAGTTGTTGGGTTTCCGGTTGAAACAGGTAAATAAATAAGCGCTCCGCTCTTATAATTAAAGGGATTAGGATATGCAAAATTACCTGCAGCTTTTGCTGGGGGAGTGGTAGTAACAACTAATTGCCCATTAACAAATTCTGAAAGCTGCCAAATACCAGGATTGGTTACGTTTAACTTTGAGTAATAATTATCGTTTAATTTATTAGCTCCTGTAAAAGATGATCTGGAAAATATATATTGAGCCGAAAAGTTTTTACCTAAATCGTCAGCACCTGATTGAACATCAGTATTTGAAATAATAACATCAATAGTATCAGTAGCATTTGCAAATCTTAAAAAGTTATTTGATAATGCTTTTGAGTTTAAGTTAACTGTATCAACTGTTGATGTAAAAGATATTGTTGAAACAGGTTTTGCAATTGGAAAATCTGCTGCATCAATAAAATACTCTCCCGAAATACTTCTATGGTTTGTAAAGTATGTCCAAATACCGAACTCTTTAAGTGACTTTGAAAAAGTAGAACTGTTTTCTACCAAACTCGCGTTTATTGCATTTACAGCCTTATTATTGGGCATAAGTTCCCATTGTCTTTTAATTATCTCTGTACCAAAGGTAGCATTCAGATATAGATTCCATATTGCAAAATCATACCCTCGTGTTGCAGCAAAGCTTACTTGTGTGTTATTAAAATAGGACGGTAGATATTGTAAATAATCATTAATGGAAGGATAAATAATTTCTTCAAATGCTGTAGAGGTCAGTTCATAAAAATATAAATCATCTACACGCCATATATAATCTCCAACTTGTATAGCGTGATGAAATTCGTGTGCAGCAGTAACTCTTGCCCCATCAATCCCTTCTGTAAAGTAACCTATAAAATCATTGTCCATTAAAATGTAAGTTATGTATTTATTGCTTCCGGGAGTTATTTCCTTCTCAAAATCCGTTTCACCATATAGAATTCCTAAATTCAAAATATAAATATCATATAAATTATCGCCCCCCTCGTTATTATCTGTTGGTGGTTCCGGATAACCAAGAAATGTAACTTGAAAATTATAAGTTGAATCAAATGCTATTGCTAAATCAGTAATGCTGTAACCTGGCTTGTCTGTACCTGAAGTGTCATAATGTATTCTAAATTTACCTGATGGTGTAACAAAGCTTGTATCTAATATTGGCCTTGCCAAAATTTTCTTTAATTCTTCCTGCTGTTCGGGAGAAAATGAGTTAAAATTTAATCTCAACCGGTTAGACAATCCCAGCCCGCATTTAATATGTCCGCCTTGTTTAATTGCTGCACTTGTAGCAACTTGACCTTGCAGCAAATGTGTCCCTGTGCGTAAACCAATATATAAATTATACAAGGAATCAAGTTGGTGCTGATTTGCTGTTTGTGAGAAAACAAACATAGGAGTTATAATAAATAATATCACTAATGTTTTAATTATTTTCATATGAGTTTATATGTTTAATAGAAATTGATTTATTTTTTTTATCAATATAAAAAAGGTTGTTATAAAAAGATGCATTATAATCAGTGAAAAAATTATCCCCATTTATATTTTTTAATACAGATTTAAATATAAATGTTTGTGCTGCTGAGTTAATTTCTAATTTGAAAACTTCCTTTTTATTTTTAGAAAACATATAAATATTATCTTTTTTTTCAGAGTGCCGGTGTCCGATAAAAAAAATATCTTTTTTTGAAATACTAAAACCGTTAAGATTTTGATTCTTTAATATCCTTGTTGAATCTTCATAAGTTTCAAGTAAATAATATTTTCCGCTTTTTTTTATTATACTTATAAATTCAAGCTGATTATTATTAATTAAATAAATATCGGAATTAAAATATAAAACAGTGCTATTAGATTTTGTTTGATATTTCGTAACAGGTAAAGGTGATAAATTCTTCATTGAAATCTCTTTCAAATATAGGTTGTTGTTTTCACTCTGCCAAAAATAAACACTCAATGTATCGGTAAAAGCTATCTTGGCATCTAGGACACTATCAGCTAAATTTGGATAATCCGAACTTAAAATTCTATTATCCTGGATAGAATTAATGTTAATTCCTAAAGCCATATCTTTTAGATAAGCTATATAAATTTTTTCATCTCCAAAACTATCTTTATTAATTTTTAAGGAAATTATTTTACCCGGGGAATAAAGAGAATTCCTTGTTATACCAAATTCTCTAAAATTAATTTTTAATATTTCCACAATTTTTTTGTTATATGAATAACAATAAAATGTTTTTATATATGGTTCTGAATCATCAACAAAAATTTTATCGTGAATTTCAAATAGCGGATAAGAATAAAATGATACAGGTTTTTTTGAATTTCCCCTTATTAAAAGATTAAGATTATTATTTGTACTATCGATAAAAACTATATCTAAAATCCCGTCTTTTTTATAATCAAAATAAGAAAGAGAAACAGGCGCCCCTCCGATTAGAATATTTGATTCTTCATTAAGAGTAGAAAGTGTGGACATGAAAAATAATGATCCTTTACTTGTTAATGCAATTATTCCATTATTAATTTTATTATTAAAATTTGTTAAATCACTTATACTTTCCCTTTTCAAATAAAGTATCTCTGAATAAAATTTTCTATCCCCTTTTGAAAACAAAATAGATATTTGAGATCTGTCAGAATCTAAATAAGCTAAATCAATTTTACCGTCATAATTATAATCGTTTAGAATAAAATTAATAGGTCCCTTTGATGTTTCAAATTCAGTAGTTGAATCATAAGAAGAAACAGAATCACCCCATATCACTTTAATAGAATTATCTTTAGCAAATATAATATCATCAAATCCATCTGAATCTATATCACTACTTTTAAGAAAAAATATATTACCGATTAATGGAATTGTTCTAACTAAGTTTAACCTTCCATTACCGTCATTAAAAAAGAAATAAATTGAACTTTCAACTGAACTAAATGCAGCAACATCAGGGCTATCATCATTATTAAGATCAATAAAAATAGCTTCATCAAAACTATTTTTACTTAAAATCTTTTTCTCGTCTAAACCGTGCCAATTTTGTGATATAATTGATAATCCTTCAAAAGCACTGCCGGAAATTAAAAGTTCTGATTTACCGTTGTTGTTTATATCTGCAGCATCTATATTTTCTGGATACGAGTTAAATTTAAGTATTTTATTAAGCTCAATTTTTCCATATTTATTAAAACTAATTATTCCAACAGACCTATTTTTTCTTGATACAAAAGAAAAATATTTTCCTTTAGAATTTTTTGCTGTTATACTTTTAATTTTTGAAATTTCAAAAGGGTTTTTATAAACTCTTATTTTTGAAAAGCCATTCTCAGTTCCTTCTATACTTAAGTATTTTTTAGTGGAATTATTAAAAATTATTAGATCGTTAAATTTATCTTTATTAAAATTAACTGATATTAGAGAGGTATATTCCTGCGGGATTTTAAAACTCTGGTGTTTGCAGAAGCCATTAATAGGTATTTGTGCGGAAGCATTAAATGAAATAAAAAAGATAATAAGAAGTAGAATATTAAACCCTTGATCTTTCTTTAAGCCTATTTTCTCTCCTTTGTAATGCTTCTTCATACCTTTTTTTCTCTTCATCTGTTTCCGGAATTATTTCTACTGCTTTTATAGGATTTCCATAATTATCAACACTTACAAAAGTAAGAAAAGCCGTATTTGAGTGAATTCTTTTTCCTTCTCTGAAAGATTCAGAATAAACTTCTACACTTATGTCCATCGAAGTGTTAAATACTCTGTTAACATTAGCTGTTAAAGTAACTGCATTACCTAAATTTATTGAATGAATAAAATCAATTTTATCTACCGAAGCTGTAACACAAATATTCTGAGTATGTTTAGCAGCTGAAAGCGCTGCACAAATATCTATCCAATGCATCAACTGTCCACCAAGAAGTTTACCCAATAGATTAGTATAATGAGGCAAAACAAGTTCGGTCATCGTAATTATTGATTCTTTTACTGTTTTAGGTTTTATCATTTATTTACATTGGAAAAATTATCGTCTAATGATTCCTTTATTTTTTTTACTTTCTGAACCAAAGGATTTTTTGGATATTTAATAAGAAATTTATTTGCTTCTTCCAGGGCTTTTCTATTCCTATCCATATCAGCTAAAAGAGAGATTTTATTATACATTGCTTGCGGTGCATATATCGTTTCGTGATAAATTTCCATAACATTTGTATAATAGTATAAAGCAGCATCGTAATAGTCTAATTTTTCATAAATATTTGCACTATGAAGTCCTTTTCTTGCCAACTTATTGTGAAGCTCAACAATTTTTGCTTCTACTTCTTTTACTTTATCATTTGAAGGGAAGAAATCAATAAAAGCCTGATATTCTTCAATAGCTTTTTTTGTGTATCTCTGTTCTAATGTATAATTAGGAGAAAGTTCATAATAACATTCTGAAATCATAAACTGTGATATAGGAACAAATTCACTTGCAGGCATATTCTTCATTAACTTGCTAAACTCAAATGCAGCTAATATATATTCTCCTCTCTGAAACCTTGTCATTGCCAAATAATATGAAGCATCATCTATAATAACACTGCCCGGATACTCAAGAACTAAAGCATTAAATTCTTGGAGCGCATCAAAATAATCTTCTTCAACATATAGTTTCTTTGCATAATCTAATTTCTGCTCGGCAGTAAAACTGCTTGTATCTAAAGTGGAAGAACATCCGGCAATAAATATTATAAATAATAATAGTGATGTAATTTGTGTAATATATTTCATAAGGTATTCTGTAATTTTAGAACTACAATTATAATCAAAAAGTTGAATGCTTTAAAGTTAAATATAACTATTTACTCCGAATGGTGAAGAACAAAATAATCGCCAACGCTGCACTGCTAATTGCAATTACCGGTTCTGTTATACTTGAAAAAAACGGTTCAGTAGGAACATCCCCTTTTGTAAATGAATAAGATTCATTTTCCAAGCTTTTAACTGCCTTTACATTTACTGTATCAAGAAATGTATAATTAAAATTCTTTGTAAAAATATTTTCTTTTTCTATACTATAACTTCCTTTAAGCGATAATTTACGTGGCATTAAAAAATCTCCAAACATTCCATCTCTGTAAATCTCCGAATAATCAACATTCATTTCCTCAATAGAATAATTAATTTTAGTAGCATTTACTTTTATTGAAGGATAAACAGTTACTTTGATTTCCCTTTCGGTTAAATTATTTAATATTCTGTTTTTGAATAATGAATAAGAAGTACCTAATTCCAATTTTAAATTTATTTGATTTTCGTGTACCGGTAAATTATTAATAAAAGATATTACAGAAGAATCTACAAGCTCATTAAATATATTTAAGTTCGTTTTGTTTTGTCCAAAGACAAAAGAAGAAAATATAAGAAATGATAGTATAAATATTCGTTTATGATTTTTCATTTTTATTATTTTTTTTTGGAAAAATTATATAAAAATAGTAATTCCATCTTTTTCACTTATCCAAACTAAAACATGTTTCAATTATTTAAATTTATTTTAATTACATAATATCTGTTAATTCCACACCATCAATATCTGTAATTAAATCAGTGCCAAATAATTCTGCTGGAGTAAAATAACCTGTTTTTATATTTCCGTTGAGTACTCTGTTTGCAATTTCAAGCGCTGTAATACATGTTAATTTATATCCTTCAGGAGTAATAAGTTTTGAAACAACTTTTTCTCCCATTGAATTTACAGCTTCAGCAAAAATAATTGCTTTTGCAGTTTCGCGTTCAGTTTTATCCGGCCCTTTAAATTTTTTCTCAATCATTGATTTTAATTTTTTTTGTAAAGGCGGAAGTGATAAAAACCATTTTAGTAATCTATTCATCATAATTATTTTCTTTGTTTGAGTAGTTAATTGAAAAAATACAGCAATGTTTGGTATTCCCGTAGAATAATATGCAGTTGCTAAATCACCCCAGCTTACAGATACTGTTTCCACTTCCCCTTTGCCGAAATCAGCTTTGCTGTAAAGAGGTTTTTTTAATTGAATTATTTTCCCATTCCGTCTTATAATAAAACTTTTAGCGATATTCTCAATTGCGGTTTTCGCCGTACCCGCTGAGATTTTACTTAATCCACCTATACTGATATTTAATTGTTCGGCATCAGGCATTCTTTTTTTCATATGTGCAGCTAAGCAGTCTGTAGGAACAACATCAAATCCTACTCCGGACATAATTAAGATTCCTGCTTCTTTTGCTTGGCTATTTAAACTTTTGTGTCTTTCAAATACACTAATCTCTCCAGTTATGTCCAGGTAATGCGTTTTTGTTTTCAAGCATGCATCAACCATCGGTTTTGCTGTGCCTGAAAAAGGGCCTGCAGTATGAATTACCAAATCAATTTTGCTTAACATATTAAGTAATCCATTTTTATCGTTTAATGAAACTGCTTCATAATCAAAACCGAGTGGCTCTGCTACTTGCTTTAATTTATCCTGATTCCTTCCTGAAAGCAAAGGAGATAAACCTAGTTCTTTTGCTTTTTCAGACATTAGTTTACCGGTGTACCCGGTAGCACCGTAAATTAGAAAATTCATATATTTAGATTGTATCTATTATAAAATAATTACTAAAAAAACAGGTTTAATAAATTCACTTGCCTTTATTTTATAATATAGTTAAATAACAAATTAATATTTTGGATTTTTATGAAAACAAAAACATTTTTTACAACTGTAATATTTTTTTTAGTTACCGTTTCTATTTTCGGGCAAAAAACTTATGATTTTCTTCGTTTGGATATGAGCCCGAGAGCCGGAGCCTTGGGCGGTAGTTTCGTTTCAAACAATGATGATCCAAATGTAATTTTTTATAATCCTTCGGGACTTAAACTTATCAAAGACAAAAAAATATCTTTTTCGTATGTAAATCATTTACTTGATATAAATCTTGCGAGTGTTTCATATACACAAGATGTGGGAACTTGGGGAAGATTCGGTGCTGCATTTGAATATATTAGTTATGGTAATTTTACACGGGCAGATCAATTTGGAAATAAAATTGGGGAATTTGATGCCGGTGAATTAGCGCTAATAATTGGTTACGCAAATAATTTAGAAGAAAATTTTTACTACGGCGTTAATATAAAATTTATTAATTCCTCTATTGCCGATCAGTCCTCGTCTGCAATTGCTTTTGATTTTGGACTTCACTACTCAATTCCATCACAAGGTTTAAGTTTTGGAATTGCACTTTTAAATACCGGTTTTCAAATATCGAAATTTTTTAACACAAAAGAAGATCTGCCGCTTAATCTTGTAATAGGAGTATCAAAGAAAATGGCACATCTGCCCTTAACTTTATCAGTTGATTTTAACAAACTTAATGAAAGCGATGACCCTAATACCGGTAGATTTGAAGCTTTTAGTGTAGGCGCTGAGTTTGAGTTAAGTAAATCTTTCTCAGTCAGATTCGGTTACAATAACGAGAAAAGAAAAGAGCTAAAGATTGGTGATTTTGGCGGACTTGCAGGATTTAATTTAGGTGTTGGTTTGTTAATCTCAAAATATCATTTCGATTATGGATATTCTTCAATGGGTGATATAGGGTCGTTACACAGAATTGGAATATCTACTTCGCTGTAATTTATTTTTTATAAGGGTTTACTAAATATTTTTCTGCTAGTTCGTGTGATTGTTTATACTCGTGCAAATCTAAAATTCTATTGTAATATTCTATTGCTGCTATTCTATTTTTTTTAACATCATTAATCATCCCCATATAAAGAAGCGCATTTATTAAAAATCCTGATTCTTTTTCTTTATCAATTATATTAGAATATTCTATACACTGTTCAAAAAATATTTTTGAGGAATCAATTTTATTTTCCTTCCAATATTGATCTGCAATATAATATACTGCTTCTCTTTTTGTTATATCATCAACATAGCCTGTCATCTTTTTTTGACCTTTTAAAAGGACGTCTTTAAAAATTTCTGATGCCCTAAAACTATTCCCTATTTTAGCAGCGATTCTACCCTCCCATTTTTCAAATACCGGGTTATCGGGAAAATCTTTAGTAAGCATTTTTGAATAATTATAAGAAAGTAAGGGTTTGTTTTCGTCAGTATAATAAATTAACATTAAAAAATAAATTGCCTCATATTTTGCATATTTCCCTTTTTCAGCCGTCCTTTTTACCTGCCTTAATCCTTCTTCTTTATCTGTTGAAGGCATAAATATCATTATTGGTTTTAATATGGGATATTTATCGGGAAGAATTGATGCATAATAATTATAAATTCCCAATCCAAATATGGCATCATTATTATTTGGTTCTAATAATAAAACCTTTTCAATTATAGGTAATGCTTTTCTTCCGTCATCTGCAGCTTTAAACCAACTGGATCTAAGTGAGCTAAGCCTTCCCCTAAATCCAATTGCTCCTCCTTTAAAAAACAATACATCAACATTATCCGGTTCTTTTTCTAAAATTGCATCACACTTGTCTATAATAAAACTTAATTTTTCTAAAAATTTATCGTCATATTTTTCTACAGTTGTATTTAATAAAATGCGCCACCAATCTATCATTGATAAGAAAAAAATACCTGTAGGATCATTGGGAAACTTATCACTTAAAGCATTAAAGGTTGAATCGGCTTTATCAAATTTAATGTTGTAAATTTGATTTATCCCTATTGTAATTAAAGAATCCCTAATATCGATTTGAGCAAAACAAGTCGTAGTGAAAAATATAATAAATAGAAAAGATGTAATTAAACTTTTACGCATCAAAAGTATGTGTAAAGTTGTTGTTAAAATTTAAGTTGATAATTTCTCGTGCAAGAAAGCAGATAGACTGTCACTTGATATTCTTATCTGTTCCATAGAATCTCTTTCTCTTACCGTAACGGTTTGATCTTCTGTTGTCTGCGTATCGATTGTAATTGCATAAGGAGTGCCTATTTCATCCTGCCTTCTGTATCTTCTCCCGACAGCACCTTTATCATCATAAAATATTTTAAACTTAAAACGAAGATCCTCTTCAATTTTTTTAGCTATCTCAGGCATTCCGTCTTTATTAACCAATGGAAGAATTGAAGCTTTTATCGGTGCTATTTTTTTATGAAGTTTTAATACAATCCTTTGCTCTCCTTTTACTTCTTCCTCTGAGTAAGCTTCAGTTAAAAAAGCCATAAATGAACGGCTTGCGCCGGCGGATGTTTCAATTATATAAGGAAGTATTTTTTCTTTTATTTCTTCATCAAAATATTTTAGAGATTTGCCTGAAAATTCTTCGTGCCTCCTTAAATCAAAATCTGTTCTGTTATGTATGCCTTCAATCTCCCCCCAACCAAATGGAAAATTATATTCAATATCTGTTGCTTCTTTTGCGTAATGCGCAAGTTTGTTCTCAGGGTGATTTTGGAACCTAAGATTATCTAAATTCATACCAAGATTTGTATACCATTTCATTCTTTGTTCTTTCCAGTTATCGTACCATTTTTTATCATCAGCAGGTTTTACAAAAAACTGCATTTCCATCTGCTCAAATTCTCTTGTCCTAAATAGAAAGTTTTTTGTGTTAATTTCATTTCTAAAAGCCTTACCGATTTGTGCAATACCGAAAGGCAATTTTTGTCTTGTTGAATTTTGTACATTCAGGAAATTAACAAAAATACCCTGCGCTGTCTCCGGGCGTAAATATACAACGGAACCTGAATCTTCAACCGGTCCTATAAATGTTTTAAACATTAAATTAAACTGCCTGGCTTGTGTAAATGATCCTTTTGTTCCGCACTGAGGACAGTTTAATTCCTGCAGTAATAAACCGCTTAACTGCTCATCTTCAATAATTATATCAAAAGCATTAACTTCATTATTTTCAGAAAGTAATTTTTCAATTTTAGATTTTAATTCACTTTCGTTACAATTTTCATTTAACGCTCTTACAGACTTTTTCTTTCTTTTTTCATTCAACATTCCCCCTAATAAGTCAACTCTGAATCTTGCTTTACATTGTTTGCAATCGATCATTGGATCGGTAAAATTATCAACGTGTCCGGAAGCTTCCCATACTTTTGGATGCATAAGAATTGAGGCATCTAAACCCTCAATATCATCACGCAATGTCATAGAATTCCACCATTCTTTTTTAATGTTGTTTAATAATTCAACACCCATCGGACCGTAGTCCCAGCATCCGTTAAGTCCGCCGTAAATTTCACTTGATTGAAAAATAAAACCTCTTCTTTTAGAAAGAGAGACTATTTTTTCTATAACATTACCGTTGTTTTTCATACTGCAAAATTTTTCTACTTAAAATATATTTTTATTTAATTGTTAAATATAAAAAAAGTGTAACTAAAGGTTGGTTAATTCTGATATAAGCTAATTTTTAATTAAAGCGTGAAATTCATTAATTAAAAAATTGTAAACCTTTTTTTGATTTTCGTTCAATTCGGTTTCTTTATTTTCAAGCATCATCAAAATAGTTATAGATTGACAAACATAATTAAGTAAAAATATGTTTTTGTCGTCAATATAAAATTTTTTGTTGTCTGTATTTTTTAATTTTTCTATGTGTTTTTTTATAACTTCTAATTCACCTCTTTGAATTGGACCGGATAGAGAACCATCTAACCCTTTTAACTTTATATTATTCAAAGTAGTTGTTACAATAGGAAGGATCAGTTCATCAAAATTTGGATAATCAGTTTTATTATCCTGAATAACACTGTTGGCACTGAGAAGATTTCCAACAAAAAAATTTGAAGAATAAACACCCGCCAAATGATAATTAACTTTGTCTTCTTTAAAAAGTTTAAATGGATTCATTTTCAATTTATCAGCGAGAAAGAATAAATATTTTTCTGCCTTTTCTGAATCGGTTTCAACCGCAGCTGTTAAATTATTTAATTCGATTATATTTTTTGTCGGAAAAGACTGCATAATATGAAAAGATGCCGTTGCTGCCCCTTTGTTTTTTAGATCATCTAAAATAGAAGAACTTAAAGCACCGGAGAAGTGAACAAATAATGAATCTTGAAAGTTGACATTTAGTTTTTCTATTTGAACTGCTACTGATAAGATTTGATTATCAGGAACGGTTAACAAAAAAAGATTAGTATCCTCTTTTATCTGAAATAAATTGTTTGAGTAATGTTCTACACTAAATTTTTTTGCAAGTTGTTCTGCCGAATTAACTTTCTTACTAATTACAGATTGAATATTGAGCTGTGCATTTATCAACCCGTTTAAAATAGAAACAGCAATTCGTCCTGCACCGATAATAACAATGTTAGCCTGTTTGTAGTACAATTATTCTCCGTAAAATACGGCAGAAAGATAACCAACAACCTGCTCATTATCACCGCTTATATTTCCAGAATGTGTTCTATTCAGTACTATTGATTTGTTTTTTTTATTGAGTTTAGCAACTTTCATAATTGTTAGAATAGTACCGCCCCCACAAGCTTCACAGTTTTTATTTGACAAATCAGAAGTTAGCTGTTCGTAATCAAAATTATTAATATCTTTTTCTATAATAGAATCTTTTTGATCGGCTTCAGTTGCAGAGTAATAATGTGAAAGGTCCGAGCTTGCCAGCAACAATGTGTTATCATTCACAACTTCATTCAATTTGGTAACAAGAGCTTCAACAAAAACCTGTCCTTGGTCACCCATAACTATAGGCACAATAGAAAAATTATCCAATACACATTGTAAAAATGGAAGCTGAACTTCTATAGCGTGCTCTTCCTTGTGTCCTTCAATACCACGGAATATATTTCCTCTCCCGTCAATTAATTTATCAGCCATTTCTTGATTAACAGGGATTACGCCTAAAGGTGTTTCATAACCATCCCCATTATAAATAGAAACACCAGGGAAGTATTCTCTGTGGCTCGGTGAAATGATAATTACAGTTTCAATGTTTTTATCTTTTAATGTATTAAATCCGTAAGCAGCGGTAGAACCGGAATAAACATAACCTGCATGTGGTGAAACTAGTCCAAAAATCTCTTGTGGAATTGGATTAGGAACGGAAGTATCCAGATGTTGCAGAACTTCTTTCTTTAATTTTTGAGGATTTGATGGATAAAAAAGTCCTGCAACTGCCGGCTTTCTAATCTGAGTCATAAGTTCTTTTTCTTTTACCTACTTCTGACATTACTGCTGCTGTAAATACTTTTAATTTTAACGGTTGTTCTTCCCAAGTGTATGGATTTATTCCTGCCTTTTCGCATATAGCTGTTAAAAATTGTGAGACAGAAAAATTATTTTCAGTTGCAACTTGTGGGAGTAATACCGCCCTATTATTAGGCTCATCCAATAGTAAACCATGTTCACCAATTTTAATATCAGAGTAATTAATTAAAGGTATTGATGGTGATAAAATTGATACTTCAATATTTATTTTAGATATTTCATCTTCTGTAACCGGTTTAAATCTCGGGTCACTTGTAGCAGCTTGTTTTGTTGCTTCTCTAACTATATCCACCAACATATCAGGCGAACTTAAATATCCTATGCAACCACGTAAATTACCGTTATCTTTTAATGTTACAAACGCACCTGCATTTCGTCTTGTAAGTTGAGGATAAATTTTATAGTCAATATTTGTAAAATGAGTATCTTCATCAAAAAGAGAATTGAGTGTTTCTCTTGCTATAAGAAGAATTAAACCCTGTACTTCTTTTTTTATGTTCATTTTTCCCGCTGGTTTTTAATTAATGAACTATATCTCATCATTTACAATTGTTATTTCAGAATATAACAGAATAGTTTTTTAGTCTCAACCAATACAAATAAGTAATTTTTTATCAAAAAGAACGAATCTGGTATAAAAATCTCTATGTCAGAATTAATTATTTTTTTCAATATAATCTTTCCTGAGACAATATCAACAACAATTAATAATTTATTTAATTTTCCTTTTTTATAATTCTTAATCTTTTTTTACTATTTGTAAAAAATCCTTTATCACCTAAGTCTTCAAAAAATTCTACAAAATTATCTTTATCCCTTTTAAGAGCATCAATAATATCCATACCTTCCTCTTGCCCTATGTTTAAAGTAGGGCTATAAGAAATTTCATTTGTTATAGTAACGTTTCCACCTCGACCCGCATTTAATCTATCTATAGTCCCGGTTCCCAGAGTGTTGGTAGCCTCTGCGTTTAATATGGCCTCCTGGCCAGCCTCGTTTACTCTAACCACGGTATTAGCTCCCTTGGGAAAACCCCCTTTACGAAAGCTCTGGGAGGCAATGGCTGCCACATTGACCGCGGCCTGAGCCCCTGTAAGGGCTGCTAATGGAAAAGTTATAGGAGGGCCTGGAGGTTGAGCAAGTGCTCTTTGAACTGCTACAATTCCACTTATAATTGCTTCTCCTAAAGCAATTGTTTTTTGTGCTTTTGCAGATTTTAGAAACAAACCTAAAGCTTGACCCGTTACGTTGCTAAGTAATTGTAAGTTATCTAATCTCCGTCTTTTATCATTTTCAGCCTCTTTTTCTCTTTTCTTTTCTATGCGCGTATCCAACTTACTTTGTTCTTCTGCTATCTTAACTCTTTTAGATGCTGCTATTTGTTCAACTCTAACTCTTTTATCTATCCCACTTATAATTTCATCAGTAACCCTTTGCTGAAATTCTCTATTTATAATTGTTTCATCTTCACCAAATTTTCTTGCTTGTTCTAATAACTTAGCCCTTTCTTCTGCAAGTAATTGTAGGCGCCCCTCTGAAGAACGTTGTAAGTTAGCCGTTCTTATAGCTTCCAATTCATTTTCAAATCTTAATCTTTCTTTATCTACTTCTACGCCCTCTTTTTTAAAATTTAATGAGTTTTCAAAAGCTTTTTGTTCTTCTAATAACTTTTTATTTAATTCTTCTTGCTTTTGTATAGCGATATTTTTAACAACATTTGCTTTGCCTATATTAAAAGCTTCTTCATTTCTCAATAGATTTTCTTCTTTTAATAATTCAATAGTAATTTTTTTTGCTTTTGTTGATTCAAAGTCAAACCCAATTATATTCTTAGTGGCTTTACTAACTAAATCAAGTTGAAATTCTAAGCCCTTAAATGCTTGTATTTGTTTTTTTGTTCCTTCTAATCTTGTTATACCAGATTTAAAATTTTGTTTTTGTACATCTCCATTTTCTTTTATAGCTTGTTTTAATCTGTCAAATTCTCCTCTAAGAGACCTTAAACTTTTTACTTCATCATCACTTACTTGTTTTAAATCTTCTAACCCCTTTTTAGCGTCCTTTCTTATTGCGATACCAACTAAAGATAATCCAACTGCCAATGCAGTTAAAGCAAGTATAATTGGATTTATATTCAACGTTGCTAATACTGCTCTAAATCTACTAACTCCAATTGTAGCACCGTTTGAAGCAGTGGCAGTTGCAAAAAGACCTAACGATAATAAACGAGCATTGGAAGCTGCAGCGGCAAGATTAAAAGCTAGTTTAGTCCCTAAAGAAATACTCAATGCTATTAAAGATTTAGTAACTAAAATTATAGCTGCGACAGAAAATACTGTAAAAAATTGTTTACCTATCTCTATAATAGACCCAAAATTTCTGGCAAATATTCCTCCGACTTTAGTAGCAAAAGAAACAGTATTAATAATAAATTGATTTAAAGTTTTAGCAAATCTTCCTATACCTTCTTGGTTTCTTTTGATAAATTCTGTAGCTCTATTAATTACTTCAGTAAAAAATTGTATTCTTTTCTTTTTATCTGGACCGAAAGCTTCCCCTATAGATATACCTAAAGTTTCCTGAGCTGAGGTTAATAATAATACCGCACCTATTACAGTATCTAACATGGTTTTAGCCATCTCTTTAGCATTACCTTCTACATCTTCACCGTTTATGATGCTAGGAAGAATCTTCTCTCCGTCTCCTTTAACAAGATAATCCCACGCTTCATCTTTAATATCATCTAGATAATGCAATACGTGCGGGCCACCACCAATAACAATTTTATCGGGCCACTTATCTTTAATGGCGTCTAGGATTTTATTTGCTTCGACGCGTTGCGGTGTCATGATAGAAATACCTACGAAGTCATAGGATTCAAAAATATCTAGGTTATCTAGGTCGTAATCATCGATTAAA
>JADFGB010000100.1 GCA_022567875.1 Bacteroidota bacterium
GGATAGCTCTCCGAGCTGTCCGCCAGGCGCAACCAGCACACAGGTACGTCGGATCGCCGAGCCGACCACTCTTTGTGGTTAGCGTGAAGGGGAGAAGCAGGCACCAAGGCCCGGACAGCAGGCATTTGATTAGGATACACTGGGTGACATGGATTCGGATCCTGGCCAACCCGCTTTTGAGCCGCCTGTTGGGACGACGTTTCGAGCGGTTGAGATTCCCGGTTTACAACTGGCGGCGATACTGTGCGAAGTAGCCTCGTTCTTGCAAACTGCTGACGCCTACGTAAAGCTCAGGCGATACGCGGATTGGTATGAGCACGATGGTCTTCACTTTGACCTTGGTGACATCACCTTCTCCGAGTTCTTTGACATCGTGGGTTCCCCAAAGGCTCTGCTTGAATCGTCCCCAGACGATGACTGTGTTTATGTGGGCATCGCTGACGATCAGGGCCGGTGGTATTTGCGGTACCGCCTGGACTGGGACGTTGAAGGGCGGACACTCAAAGGTGATTTCGCTTTGACACTCGTGCCGGAATTACTCGACTCTTTCCGACAGGGGCATGACCGACAGGGATTGATCGCAGAATCGTCTTCCACGTACTTCGACAGAATCAGAATATAATCGGCAAATGGCCTGTCCGGATGTCCTTTGCGATAGGCCCACTCCCCGTTTTCTGCTTTACGCCGGCATGATCTTCTTTGGAAGCAAGCTTTACTTCCATTCCGCCGCCAAGTTTTTCATCAAATCCATCAAGTTCATCAAAAATTGGCTTGGGAGAAGAATAAAAAAAAAGATCCGCATCAAGATATGTACAATTTTCAACTTTGTATTTTTCAAGCACGTATAAAAGTGTTTTTATGTTGACCCGCAAAGTATGATGTGATTAAAAAAAATATTCTGTGTGGTAATAAACAACCAACTTAGAGTGTTTTGTTGTATCCTGATGATCACTTGAAGCAATTACAGTAGCTCTCTTAAATTCAATTATCCATTATTCCTTAATAATATTTAAGACTCTTATCAAATAGTAAATTATCATTTACACAAAATATTTTACATTTTCCTAAGCAACGATTCATAAAGCTGAAGATAAATATTACTTATTTTTTCTTCGTTAAAATTTTCCAAAACTTTTACCCGACTTGCTTCTCCGAATTCTTTTCTTAATTTATGATTCTCAAGTAATAAATTTATACCTACAGCGAGGTCCTCCACAGAAAATTTATTGGCAAGATAACCATTTATGTTGTGTTCAATCATATCAGGCATACCGCCAATGTTAAAAGCTACTGAAGGAACTCCGCAAGCCATAGCCTCCATTACTGTATTAGGAAGATTATCCTGCAAAGACGGTGCGACAAAAACATCCGCAGCATTATAGCAGCTTACAATTTCTTTATCCGAAGATAACCTGCCGAGTGAATTTACCTTAAAAGGGAAATCATCAAACATTTCTTTTTCAGCTGCTCCAAGGACAGTTAGTTCAATTTTATTTTTTAGATTGCTATTTAATTCATACAATTTCCTGATTGATTTATTGAAGTAATCAAAGCCCTTTCTTGTTTCTTTTACCGTCATTGTGGCAAACAATATTTGGAGTCTATCCTTAGGTAGATTGAAATATTTTTTCGCTTCGGTTTTATCAATTGGTTTGTAAATATCTGTGTCTATTGGATTAGGAATTACTCTGATGTCGAAGTTGGAAAGCAATACACTCTGTCGTGCTTCTTCTGCCAGCCATTTGCTGCACGTAACAATGTTTAAATTAAGTCGTTTATAAATTTCAAGTTTTCGGGCAAATATTGTTGAAGAAGCATCAGTATCACTTGGAAATTTTAGCGATGGACAATTAATACAGCGCATCTTATAATTATCGCACTTACCGGAATAGTGGCAGCCTCCGGTAAATGCCCACATATCGTGAAGAGTCCATACAATTGGTTTATTTAGTTCGGCAAGTTTTCTAAATGTATTTAGAGAAAAAAATCCTTCATTTATCCAATTAAGATGAAGTAAATCCGCGTTTTTAATGATATCGTTGTCATAAATATTTATTCCAAAAATTGGGAATGAAAATCTCCCGCGTTCATGTTTTGTAAGAAGATTTATAATGGTAAAATCAAAAGCTTTCCGTGATAAAGTATGAATTGAAGAAAAGGTATTTTTATCTACTGGATGAACAAAATCGTCATTACCAGACTTAGTTTGAACCAACATTTTAGCAGGAGTTCCATTTTTCCGGAGTGCTTTTAATATTGCATAAGCTGCGCGAGCAGCACCGCTATTTGTATCTGCGCTATTTATTAGAGTAACATTCATTACATTCGATATGCATAAATATTTAATTGCAAATCCATCGCCGGATTATTTTTATTAATTCTGTTAACAAATGGAATTTTTCTATCTGCAGCAGGTTTAATAAAATATCTAAAGCCAGATTTAGTAAGCACAGAAAGTAATTCGTCCAAATCTTGTCTTTGGTTTACAAAAGAATGAAACTCGACAAAAAGATTTTTAACTATTTTCAGAGATTCACTACAGTCCTTTAATACAGCAGTTTCAGCTCCCTCAATATCCATTTTAAGAAAATCTATTATTTCTTCTTTTTCAATCAACTCTTTTAATCGAACAGAATCAACTTTCATTTTTTTTCCATTAGTGTAAATAGAAGAACTATCAGCTTCATCAAAATTTAACATAATACCATCGTTATTTGTCCAAACAGCTTTTTTAATTATTTCTACATCTTTAATGTTATTTCTTATAATGTTTTGACAAAGTACTTCTGCAATTTGAGGGTTAGCTTCAAATGCTTTTAACTTTGAATTGGGGAATATTTTTTTGAAGTAGACTACACTAGTACCGATATTTGCTCCGCAATCGTATATAACAGGAGAACTTGAATTTGTTTGAAAAGCGTAGATTGTATCAGTAAATATTTCTTTAAATTGCCAAATGAACGATAATGTATCTGGAACAATGAAAGAATAATTAAAAAATCTAACAACTCTTTTAGTATATCTTGGGTAGCTGCCGAATTTAAAGGCTAATTTTAAAAATTGTCGATAATTTTTTTCAAAAAAAGCACGGTATATTTCTTTAAATATAATTTTAATAGTTAATTTCATTATTTAGTATCAAAGAATCTAAATTAGGATAAATATGATGGTCAATAATTGGTTTATGTTTATTTGAAATTTATACATGAACTATCAATCCCTATATTGTTAACTAAAGATTTAAATGTAAAAATAAAAATCAACACATACGTTTTTGAGAGAACTGTAAAGAACATTTCCCAACTCAAAAAATCAGCATCGAATAATGAGTAGAAATTATACATCATGTACCTTTTCTGCTAATACAACATTATCTAAAAATAAGTCATCATTTTTGGGTAGAATTTTAGAAAATATAATTGCAATTACATTAGCAGGAGCCATTACAAATAGTGTTAAAATTTGTCTAATAATTTTTCTTTTAACAGAAATTTTATAAATGTATACATTAAATATTTGAAAGACAACAGCAATATTATTTAAGCTTTTTAAATGATTAATAATTTTAAATCCGTTTTTCTCAAGTAAATCTTTTAGTCCGAATGAAGAATACCTACCGTAGTCAAAAGGTTGTTCGTGCTCATCCCAAATAAACGGTACAGTCAGTAATAATTTAGCTTTGGGTTTCTTAACCCGGTTGATTTCAGATAAAAATTGATGGGAGTTAAAAACGTGTTCTAACACCTGGCTCGAAAAAACCGAATCAAACTCTTTATCTGCAAAAGGTATTTTGTCACCCTTATAAAAAACATCAACCTTTTTTTCTTCTTTATTTATAGTGTTTTCTACTTCAAGTCCAATGTATTCAGTAGAATTAAAATATTTTTCATAGGGTTTTGTTCCGCAACCTACATCGAGAGTTTTACCTGTGATTTCACTACTAAGTAATTTAATATTTTTTAATAAAGCTTTTCTGGTTAAATAAAAAGGGTTTATAAAAACGCCTAAAAATCCCGGTTCAAATTGTTCCATTAAAATTAATGTTTTAAACATATTCTTTATTAATAGGGCTTAATAATATATCTTAATTTTTTATAATATCTTTTAATAAAATTTGGTTTTATAGAGATAAAAAATTTTTCAATTACTTCATTAATAAATTAAATCTTATCTGAGCTTTTTTACAAAATTACTAATAATTTCCTGTGCAGGTTTAATTAACCCTATACCAAATCCAATCACTAAAACTAGAATGATTCCACCGATAATCATTAGAAATATTGTTTCTGCAAAGGTAATATTGATCCCAATTTCTCTAAGCGCTATATCTGCAAAGAAAATAATCGTAACAACTCTGATTATAACACTTATTGACTTAATACCTTTTAATCTCTTTGCTTGAGCAGCACTATCTGCTAAGAAATCAGCAAAAATCAAACCTGCAATTATAATAACAATTCCTGCAATAAGGTGTGGCGCCCATAAAGCAAATTGCGTCAATATTGATGATAACCTTTCCAATTGTATTGCATTGGCAGCAGGAGTCAAAAATATCAAAAATATCCACCATTTGATTAATTTACCTGATATCTTTGAAAGTTTCACTTCTCCAATAGAGTCACTTCTTCCTGACTTTTTCAGCCATTCATCTACTTTTACCTTCTCAACTATTTTTCTAACAACTAATCCAACTACAGAACCAACAATATAACCTAAAACTAATAGAAACAAAGCAAGACTAACTAAAACAATAACCAAATTCTTATGTTTTTCCTTTACTTCTCTTACATAGTCATGCAGTCTTTTAACTTCTTCTGGGTATTGGTTCATTTTCTCACACCGAATTTTGTGTATTTCATAAGGTACATAACATACAAAAGACTAATTGTAGCAGTAATTATTGGAGCAACATTATTTGAAACATTAAACATTTTCATTAAATTCATTATTCCCAAAAAAACAAATATAAAAGTTAAAAACATCATAATATTACCAGTTTTCTCAATCATTTTCTCACACTCCATTCAGCAAATTTCTTTTTGTTTTTATTAAATTCAAAGAGATAATGCTGTTTGCAATACTTTGAAGTATAGAGTTTATTTTTGCATTGTTTGAATTTGCAGTTTTGTTTCATTTTAACTCACTTCTATCAATGTACACATTTTCACAAGTTATTTCTGTTAAATTATTATTTGTAATCATCCTTATAGTAGGGTCTAACTTATGAGGAGTTATGTATTTAGACCAATTATCTGGATGTTCTTTCATCATTCTATCAACTTCTCCCCTTAAATCATCTGGGTCATTTATTAAATCATAACAAGATTCATGTGCTGCTAATTCAAAGTTTATAGTTTCAGTAACATTTATATCTGGAACTTGACAAATTATTTCTTTTAAACATTTATCAGAAAATCTTGTCAAAGCACCTTGTTCATTATAATATGGTTCTTTTTCTTTTTCACAACAACCACTAACAACCAAAAAACCA
>JADFGB010000101.1 GCA_022567875.1 Bacteroidota bacterium
TCCGGTAAATTCTCAGATACAAATGAATAGCCAATAGAAGTATTCAAGCTATAGTCTAAAGTAACAAATCCTGTAACAAGCATAAATTGTGAAGAATAAACATCGGCACTTACGCTTGATGCACCGGTTGGAAATGTTTGTGTAAATTTTAAAAGAGATCTGAATGTTTTAGCTTTAGAGTCAATTTGAAGGAGCATCTGTTTTGCAAATAAAGATAAATTACCAAATCCTGAGTTATTATTTTTGTTTTTAGGGTAAGTAGAAATAAACGGTTGTATAACACCTATTTGAAAATCAGTAGTTAAATTATACGGTATTGCCAAAGGCTGAATATAGGTTTCGCCAAGGTCTGTTGAAACAATCTTACCGAATGTTCTAAAACCGCCGCCTTCAAGACCAAGCAGTATTGGAGAATCCGTGTTTATGGGAGGTCCTTGGGCATAAAGAGGAATTAAGTTAAAAAATAAAAGAAAAATTATAATATATAATTTCATTTTAGTATAAATTTTATTATTTAAATATTATTTCTTTTATCGTTGAAACTTCAGGTAAACCATTTTCATAAACCCTGCAATTCAGTGATGCCGAAGAAGGTTCCTCTCTACCTTCCAAATCATAACCATTAATTAAAACTGTAGGTGAACCTCTGAATTTAATTTGTTCAGCCAATTCATTATCTTCAACTAATATTTCTTTATAGTCAACTAATTCATTTTTGTTTTCAATTGCTTCTTTTACTCTGCTTATCATTTCTGCAGAATTCGGACAACCGTTAAAATATTGTACTTCTATTTTTATTCTTTTATTCATTTTTATCCCTCAATGATTTAATACCCTTTACTTTAAATCCGGTTTTTTCTTCAATGGCTTTTTTCAATTGTTCGGGGTCTATCTTCGTCTTATCGTATTCAACTGTTGCAATTCCTGTTTTATAAGAAGAGGTTGCCGAAAGAACACCATCAGTAGTTTTTAGGGAATAATCAACAGTATTTTCACAACTTGTACAGGTCATTCCCTCTATATTTATTTTAACCTCCACAATATTAGCAGAATTTAAATTTGCAACTGCATTGTCCACATTTGGAAAAAACACACCCGAATAATAAGGAAATGAAAATAAGACAACTGACACAATTAAAATTATCCACAAAAATTTTTTTGAATTTATGAATTTTGATTTTTCTTCAGGCTCACAATCACAGTCAATTTCTTTTTTAGGTTTGTATGATTGATAAAACGCTGTACTGAGAGCAATTGCTGAAATGCCTATTAAATATGGACGTAACGGCTCTAACCAGGAAAAAGTGGAGGCAATTCCTCCAATACCTCCGAGTATTGCAAGCACAGGAGCTATACAACAAAGCGACGCCGTAACGGCAGCAAATATTCCAACCCCCAACCATTTGTTTTCTTTTGATTTATTTTGTTCCATTTTTTTTACCGATTATTTTCTTTTTATTTTTTAATTTTATTGCTTTCAGTTTACTGAATTTATAATGAGTTTTATTCATAATTTTAGCAATTTCTTTTTCGGATGTTTTTTTAGGATCGTATTTTACAACGGCAGAGTTTTTCTTCAAGCTTACTTTATAATCCTTAACCCCGTCAATTTTCTCCAATTTGTTTTCAACAGTAGCAACACAGCCGCTGCAAGTCATTCCTTTAACGGAGAAAGTAGTTTTCTCAGTTTTGGTGACTTCCTTTTTGTCTTTTATCTGCGCATAACTGAAAGATGCCGCAAAAGTAAGCGCGATAAATAAAACAATTAATTTTTTCCTTAAGGTCTGTGACATTTTCCTTCCTTTTTTAATTAGTACTTATTAGATCAAATTTATTTTGAACTTCAGGTATTACAAAGTATTGTGCAAGAATTTCTATGAACAGCTTACTTTCCAATGAGTAATAAACAGTCTGTGAGTCTTTACGGCTCTTAACAATTAGTTTATCTTTTATTTTTCTTAAATGTTGAGAAATAGCAGAGTCACTCATATCAAGCACTTCTGCCAAGTCACAAACACACAACTCTTTGTGAGCGTATAACAGGTAAACAATTTTTAAGCGTATTTGATTACCGACTACATTAAGTAAATCCGCCAATGTGTTCAAGCCTTTAAGCTCATTCACGTTCTTTTTAATTAGAACAAACTCTCTATCGTTAAAATGTGGACCTATACATTGTTGTCCTTCAACCAATATTGTTTTTTGTTTCATACTCACTCTTTTATTATTTTAGTAGTTGCTAATATACTAATATTCTTAAATTTGTCAAGTCAAAAAATCATCTTAAAATTGAATTCAATTAATTTTATATTAGTTAAAACAATAAATTAAAATATGTCTGATTTAGAAAAACATTCACAAAATCATAGGATAGAGACAAGCGGTTTACGTCTGATTATAACCATTACCCTAAATTTTGTAATTACAATAGTAGAAATTATCGGTGGAATTATTTCGGGAAGTTTATCTCTTATCTCAGATGCACTTCATAATTTCAGTGACGGCATTGCCGTAATCATCAGCTATATTGCAATAAGATTTAACCGAAGACCAAAAGATGCTCAGTATACATTCGGCTACAAACGTGCGGAAATTTTAGCAGCTGTTTTTAACGCTTCTGTTCTCATCGGTATTAGTTTGTATCTATTTTTTGAAGCTTACAACAGGTTTATAAACCCACAAAAAATAGAAGGCGGATTGATGATAATTGTTGCTAGTATTGGTCTTACAGCAAATGTAATCGGTGCGCTTTTATTAAAGCCGGGGTCCAAAGGAAATATGAATATACGTTCTGCTTATTTACATTTACTCAGCGATGCTGTTTCAAGTTTTGGAGTCATTATCGGCGGAGTGTTTATCTATTATTATAAAGTTTACTGGATTGACCCTATTCTTACTGTATTAATTTCACTTTACATTATTAGAGAAAGCTGGATTATTGTTAAAGAAGCTATTACTGTATTAATGATGGCCGCTCCTTCAACCATTTCTATAAAGGAAATTGAAAAATCAATAACAAATTTGGATGGTATCACTAATATTCATCATATCCATTTTTGGAGAATAAATGAAACAGATATTTATTTTGAAGCGCATATAGAAGTAGAAGATGTTTTGGTTTCTCAAACAGAACATAAAATAACTGAGATAGAAAAATTGCTTAATGATAATTTTGGAATTAATCATGTTACCATCCAGGTTGAAAGTGGGCGATGTTCTGAAAAAGAATTGATTTAATTTACATAATTATCTTAAAGTTAGATACTGAATATTATGGTGAGATTTAATAAATATTATTTTAGTTCTTTAAAACCATAGGATGATAAAGTTTGTTGTGTATCTTTTTTAAGTTTGGAAATGATCTTACCCCTAAAAAGTATACAATAAGTTCAGAAACTTTTTCAATTAATTCCCTTCTTTTTTCTTAAAACTCTACCGGTGATAAATATCCTAATGATGAATGAAGTCTTTTTCTGCCATATTGAGAACGATGTTCGTCAATACACAAATGATTTACAACTACTATTAACCAAGCAGAAAGCATTATTTTTTTTGCCCCTACTCTCTGTATCAAAATTCTTAAAAATCCTAAAATTATCTTTACAGAGGTTTGAACAAACAAAAAGATATTTCTCCATTGCTTCGTCATAATCTTTAGTGTATTGCCAGATTATTTTAAGTAATAATTTAGAATAGATTTCTAAAAATTTAATTATAATTTGAGGAAATAATTAAGATAATACAATAGTAAAAATAAAGCGGAAGTATTTTTTAGATATGTTAGCTAAAACAGTAAATATTTTGAAATCAAAAAGTAATTAAAACATAAAATCTTAAGGAATAAGTGAACCATCTACATCTCCAGCGGCTAATGCTTTTATGTTAACTGATTCATTTTGTGTAGTTATTGTTATTGAAATCGGTACATCAAATACCCAATCTTGTATTGAAAAGGATGAAATCAAACCGGCAAATCTTCTTACCATTAGAAGTGCGTCTGTGCTATTTATACTGCCGTCATTGTTAACATCTCCGGCTTTCTTTTGCAAGTCAGTAAATGTATCAAGATTTGCAAAGACTCTTACAGTTCTTAAAGCATCTGTAGCGTTAACACCGCCCCAAGCATTAGTTGTAGTTAATGTAATTTGATATGTACCTGGAATAAGATTGTTAAATTGAAAATCACCTGTAGAATTAGTACTTGCTTCAACAGTAGAATTAGATGAAGTTAGTTTCAGTGTAACATTTGCAAGCGGTGAGTTTGCAGAATTATTATATGTAACTTTTCCACTGAATGTGTAATTAGTAACAATAGAACTAAACAAAGCAGATATTGAATGATCTGTGGTGACATTTGAAAATGTGTAGCTCTGCCCGGAGGGAGTTGTTACAGTTTCAGGGTTTCCATCAACTGTTATGCTTTCAATTTTATATCCTGTGTTTGGTGTAATTGTGTAAACTTGATTTCCGCCTGAATTAATTGAAGTAACACCAAACGGAGTAACACTACCGTTTGACCCTGTACTGGATGTTATTATAAATAATGCTGAAGAATTTTCGACTATTACATTACCGGCATCGGGTATAATATCAGCTCTTACATAATTAATACCATTATTTGTAAAGGGTGTTAATATTTCAGTAGCATTTCCCTGTATAAAAATAACATCACCCCAGTTATCTGGTACAACAATATCTGCTGTTAAAGGATAATTATAAATATTATCGTCAAGTCCGTCTCCTACATCAATGATAATTTGGTTTGATGAATTTGAGACAACAGTAAATATTTCAGCATCTTCGAACGAAACAGGTATGTGTTTAGATATTTATTATCCGGGTTATGGACTAAATTTCATATGTACCGCTACTTTAGTAATAGAGTATTTATTTGAACTAGCGGACCCAGAGGTTACTACATTTGGTAACGAAGCTTCATTTTTTGATTTAGTATTCCCTTATTACAGTACACAAATAACAAATATTACGCTAGACACAGTCATTAATGTAGTATCTTTTGTTTTTGGAATAAAAGGAGAAAATTCAGGTTTTTCAATAAATGCTTTTGACTTTTTTTTATAGTTTGTGAGCTCTTTTTTTTGGACACACGGAAATGTTATAGACTTTTTATTACGTATTTTTTCAAGACTTTTTAAAACCCATACTCGCTCTCTTAAAATCAAGCGTCGCGCAGAGTGCTCACTTGCACGCTGTGGAATTGTTGCGACAAGACGTCCGTCAGGATAGACAGTTAAGATTGTCCGCTTTGCTCTTGAGCTCCTGCGAAAACTAAACTCAATAGAATGCTCTCCAAATTTAATTATTCCTCCGCCTTCAATTTTCATCCCGATAGTGTCAAATCGCGATCATTGAAACATTGTCACAACCTGATCAATTATTATTTCTTATAATATATAAAATATATTAACTCCCCCGCCTGCCATCGCCTAATGCTGATTACGAAATTAATACAATACATACAAAGTTCT
>JADFGB010000102.1 GCA_022567875.1 Bacteroidota bacterium
TTGTTTTGTTAGGCGGAGCTTGGATTTTGGCTTAAATACTCAGCTCACAAAACAAAGATGATTTACGCAAACCTGTTGAAAAAAAGGCAGCGGAAGAATCGGTAATAAAAATAAAGAACGAACTGCAGTATTCTGTAATTAATACAAGCGGAAGAATGTATGCTTTTAATAAAGTGGAGATCTTTGCAGAAGTCACCGGTGTACTTGAAGAAAGTTCAAAAAGATTTAAAGCCGGACTTCGATATAAAAAAGGTGAAGTGATGATTAACATAAACTCCGATGTTAATTTGAATTCATTACTTGCAAAAAAAAGTAATTTGTTAACTCAGATTTCTTTTTTAATAGCTGATGCAAAAGTTGATTTTCCTGATTCTTATAAAAAATGGCTATCGTATCTTGATAATTTTGATCTTAAAAAACCTTTGTTGCCGTTACCTGAAGATTTAAGCAGAAGAGAAACTATGTTCTTGGCTTCACATAATATTCTCAGTCTTTTTTACGAGATAAAAAGTATGGAGGCTGTTTACAAAAAATTTACAATTGAAGCACCCTTTAACGGAGTGGTTACTCAATCAAATATAAATCCCGGAACACTTGTCAGAAACGGACAGAAATTAGGCGAGTTCATTAATACATATCTTTACGAAATGACTGTACCTGTTAAAGCTGCAGACTTACATAAATTATCAATCGGAAAAGCAGTTGAATTAATCACAGTTAATAATGATAAAATATTTAAAGGAAAAATTGTTAGAATAAATTCTACAGTTGACCAACAAACACAATCTGTTCAGGTTTATATTCAATCAAGCGATAAAGGAATATTGGATGGAATGTTTTTTAATGTTACTATAAATCTTAAGTCAAAACATAAACTTGCACTTATTCCTTTGCAGGCAATTCACAATAGCAATCAGGTTAGGGTAAAAACGGGAGAAACCAACAAACTTGTTAAAGTAACAATAGTTGAAAAAAGAGTAACCGATTATCTTGTAAAAGGTTTGGAAGATGGTTCCTTGGTTATAATTGATAAAACAAGATATTAAGAGTTGAGTGTAAGGTAAAAATCATAGTATGAAAAAACTGATTGAATATTTTGTAAAGCGTCCTATCTTCGGGAATTCTATATTAGCACTTATTATGGTATTCGGGCTTTTTGCTTTGATAAATACTAAGGTTACTTTTTTCCCCGATCAACCCGCAAAATTTATTACAATAACCGCTTCCTATCCCGGTGCATCACCGGAAGAGATTGAAGAAGGAATTACACTAAAAATTGAAGATGCAATAAAAGGAATAACCGGGGTTGACAGAACAACATCAACATCAAGTGAAAATTTTGCATCTATCTCCGTTGAACTTAAAGATGGTGCAGATGAAAATGTTATTCTTCAGGATGTTCAAAGTGCGGTTAACAGTATCAGCTCATTTCCTGTTGGATTAGATAAGTTAAATATTTTTAAGCAGGAGCCTCGCGAGTTTGTAATTAGTGTAGCAGTAAACGGCAATTTAAGTTTAAGAGAATTGAAAACTTATGCAAGGCGGATAGAACGTGATCTGCTTGCGAAACAGGGTATCTCAAAAATAAATCTTTCCGGTTTTCCCGAAGAAGAAATTGAAGTAAGTTTTAGAGAAGATGATCTAAGAGCCTATAATTTAAGCTTCGATGAAGTTGCTAATTCTATCAGAGGTGCCAACGTTAAAATAACCGGTGGAAAAATTAAAGGTTTTCCCGAAGAATTTTTAATACGTGCTGATAATAAAAAATATTACGCAGAAGAACTGAAAAATCATATAATCAAAACTACGGCTGATGGCACCGTGCTAAGGTTAAAAGATGTTGCTGATGTTAAAGAAAAGTGGGCTGAAGATCCCAACAGAAATTTTTATAATGGTCAGCAATCTATAATTATTCAACTTCAAAAAACAAACGATGAAGATCTGTTCTATATAACCAGTACAGTTAAAGAGTATATGTCAGAGTTTAATGCTAAACACGATGATGTTCATCTTGATGTGGTACGCGATGGAGCCAAGGTAATTCGTGATAGAATGAACATACTTGAATTTAATGGAATGATTGGAGCCATTCTGATTTTACTTATTTTAGGATTGTCACTAAATCCGCGTTTATCGTTTTGGGTTGCTCTTTCAATTCCTGTTTCATTCCTCGGTATGTTTGCTTTAGGGGTAATGTATGGCTTAACTCTTAATGTAATGTCCTTGCTTGCAATGATTTTAGTTATAGGCATTTTGGTTGATGACGGAATTATTGTAGCCGAAAATATTTACACTCATTATGAACGAGGTGAATCTCCCATTAAAGCTGCCGTTAACGGAACGATAGAAGTTCTGCCTTCCGTTTTTGCGGGTGTAACAACAACAATTGTAATTTTTCTTATTTTCTTTTTCCTTGAAGGCACTTTGGGGGACAGAGCCAGAGATTTGGCATTTGTAGTTGCAACAACACTTATTATTTCCTTAATAGAAACATTATTCATTCTTCCGGCGCATATTGCACATTCAAAAGCATTGCATAAAGAAAATGAAAAGAAGGAGGGGATACTGCAAAAAACTGAAAAGTTCATATTTAAAATTAGAGATAGAGTGTACAAACCTATTCTTAATTACAGCATTAAACATCCTGTTGTAATTATTGCAATTCCTATTGCAATGTTTATTGTAACGATTGGTGCAGTTAAGGGGAGTATAATTAAAACAACTTTTTTCCCCAACCTGGAGTTTAATAATGTTATAGTTACATTAGAAATGCCCGCAGGGACAAGCGATATAGTTACGGATAGTATTTTGGTAAATATTGAAAATGCTGCCTGGTTTGTAAACGAAAATTACATTCAAAAATATCCAAAAGAAAAACCACTTGTGCTTAATGTTATTCGTTTTGTTGGTCCGGGTACACACCAGGGTTCCCTTAGAGTGACTTTAAGCGGTAGTGAAGAAAGGTATTATGATAATTTTAAAGTACGGCATGAATTAAGAAATAAAATAGGAAAAATTAAAAATGTCAATAAACTTCAAATAGGCGGCGGTAACTTTTTCGGTATGCCTGTTTCCATTGCTTTACAAAGCAATGATTTAAATCAATTAAGAAATGCAAAAGATGAATTAAAATCAGAATTAAATAAAATTAATCAATTGAAGGATATTGCCGATAACGATCCCCCGGGTTTGCGGGAAGTACAAATTCAACTTAATGATAATGCTTATAATTTAGGGTTTAATACAGCTTCTGTAATGAGGCAGGTAAGAGGTGGTTTTTTTGGAAATGAAGCACAACGAATTTTACGCGGCATTGATGAAGTACGGATCTGGGTTCGATATTCTGAAAATGAGAGGCGAACTATTAAACAACTTGAGGATATGAGAATAAGGCTAAGCGGCGGGCAGGAAATACCACTAAGTGAACTTGCTAACATATCGGTTAAGAGAGGCATCCTTTCTATAAATCATATTGATGGACAAAGAATAATAAAAGTTGAAGCAGATATTTCAAGCCCTGATGTATCATCTTCAGATATACTGGTAAATATTAAGAAAAATATTCTTCCCGAATTAAAGGAAAAATATCCTGATGTTACCTGGGGCTTTGAAGGTGAAAGTAGGGAAAGTGCAAAAACTATGCGTTCGGCAGCTATTTTCGGTCCTCCATTTCTAATGTTAATGTTTATGATTATTGTTTTAACTTTCAGATCATTTACGCAAGCAGTAATTGTTTATTTAATAATTCCGTTTTCTATTATAGGTGTACTTTGGGGGCATTTTATTCAAGGTTATAGTTTCAGCATCTTGTCGGGTTTTGGCGCAATAGCTTTAATTGGAATAGTTGTGAACGATTCTCTCATTTTTGTCAGTGCAATGAACAGATACTTACGTCAGGGACAGAAATTTGAAGAAGCGTTAAGAAACGCCGGGTTAAACAGATTCAGACCCGTTATGCTCACAACATTAACAACTGTTGCAGGATTAGCTCCTTTAATTTTTGAAACAAGCACTCAGGCACAATTCTTATCACCAATGGCTATTTCTGTTGCCTATGGTTTAATTATAGGAACAGGACTGACTTTAACCCTGTTGCCCGCAATGTTGGTAGTTGCAAATAAAATTAAGGTACGGGCTTATCTTCTATTTCGTAATGAAGTTTTAAGCAGCGAAGATGTTGAACCGGCAGTGATAGAGCAAAGAAATATTAGTAAGTATGTATAAATTATAAACTGATTAACAAAATAATTTTACAGCAGGCTGCATTAGATTTATTCTTCATTACTTTTTGATTATTATTTTTCATAAATTATAATTATGAAAGAATTATCTACAATCTTTAACGCGATAAAAGATTTTTTAAATATACACATTGTTACAATCGGCGGTAATCATTTAACTCTGTGGACAATAATTTATTTTCTTTTTCTCGCTTTTATTCTAGTATATTTTACTAAAAAATTAAAAAACTGGATTGTTTATAAATTACTTGAAAAAAGTAAAATAGACATCGGCGTACGCATGGCTGTCGGTACAATAATAAGATATCTTATACTTACTTTGGGTTTTATAATAGTTATACAAACCGTCGGTATAGATTTAAGCACACTCACAATTCTTTTCGGGGCACTTGGTGTAGGTATTGGTTTCGGTTTGCAGAATATTACAAACAACTTTGTAAGTGGAATTATTATTCTGTTTGAGAGACCCATAAAAGTTGGTGACAGAATTGAATTGGAAGATATTGAAGGTGATGTTATAAAAATCTCCCTGCGTTCTACAACCATAGTAACAAACGATAATATTTCTGTAATAGTACCTAACTCTAAATTTATATCTTCTACAATTATTAATTGGAGCCATAACGACAGAAACGTAAGATTCAATATTCCCGTTGGTGTGTCATACGGCTCTGACCCGGAAAAGGTGAAATCGTTACTTTTGGAAGTAGCAGAGGGAGAAAACACAGTGTTAAAAAATCCAGCACCCGATGTAATATTTAATGAATTTGCCGACAGTTCACTTAATTTTTCTCTCCGTGTGTGGACTCAGAAACATATAACAACACCCCAGGTTTTAAAAAGCAAACTTTACTTTCAAATCTTTAAAGTATTTAAAGAAAACGGAATTGAAATACCTTTCCCACAGAGAGATGTTCATATAATAGAAAATAAAAATAAACACGGAATAACCAAAGTCAAAGAATATTCTTTGTCCGCCAGGAATTGGTTTAGTACTCCTGACATTTCTCAATGTTCTTACAATGTGTTTTGTTTTCATATTGATTACTTCAAAATCTCCCATTTTATTCCCTCCAACAATAACCATTGAAATCCAGTTTGATTATGTTCTTTTCAACAATGAATCCGCTTTCTGTAAATCCAGATAATCTTTCTATATCAGCAATTACTTCTGCAATGGATTTAAACCTGAATACATTGCTTTGTGGAAACC
>JADFGB010000103.1 GCA_022567875.1 Bacteroidota bacterium
TAACTGCAAATTCAAGGGATAATTTCGGTTCGCTCGATGTTGAAATTACTCCCGGCTATGACATGAACAAAGCGATACAGGATATTAAAAATGCTGTAAATTCAATCAGTTCATATCCCATTGATGCAGAAAAACCTGTTGTGTATCAATCCACGCAATGGAACAGAGCTATAATGCTTAGTATTTACGGACCATCTGATCTATTTACCTTAAAAAAAATAGTTGATGAATTTAGGGATGACTTACTAAAAACAGGTAAGATCTCTAAATTCAGAATTTGGGGAATACCGCGCAGAGAATTTTCAATTGAAGTTTCTCCGCAGGATTTAATCAGATATAAATTAACAATTAATGATATAAGTCAGGCAATCAGAAATTCAAACTTAAATCTTTCTTCCGGTTCAGTTTTAACACAGCAGGAAGAAATATTAATTAGAACTTACAATAAAAAATATCAGGCTGTTGATTTAGAAAACATTGAGATAATATCTAACATAAACGGACAGAAAATACGCCTTTCAGATATTTGCAAGGTGCAGGAACAATGGCCCGAAAACAGATTTTATTCCGAATACAACGGTAAGCGTTCTGTTGGTTTTAATGTAATGTATAATAACAACGAAGATGTTGTTGAAATAGTCAAAATTACTGAAGACCTAGCCAAACAATATGAGGCAAAATACGGCGGGCTGGTTTTCTTCAAAACCTTTATAAAAGAAACCGATGATCTGGAAGAAAGAATTGATTTGATGACTCAAAACGGAATTATCGGCTTGGTTTTGGTACTTGTTCTTTTGGGAATTTTCCTTAACAGCCGGCTTTCCTTTTGGGTTGCTCTTGGGATTCCGATATCATTATTGGGTATGTTTTTTGTCCTTTGGGTTTTAAACATAAGCATAAACGAAATGAGTCTCTTCGGGGTTATTCTAGTAATAGGAATCCTGGTTGATGACGGAATTATCATTGGGGAGAGCATTTATACTCAGTGGGAAAAACACGGAAAAGACCCTGTTCAAGCTGCTATTGACGGAACGAAGGATGTAATTAAACCTGTAAGTATTTCTATATTAACAACAATGGTTGCATTTGTACCATACTTTTATTTTTATGGAAATCTTGGAAAATACGTTTGGCAGATTGCTGCCGTAATTATTATTTCTCTTGCTTTTTCAATGATTGAAGCAGCAATAATTCTGCCTGCACATATAGCTAACTCTAAGGCACTTCACAAAAACGAAAAATCTAATAATATACTTACCAGACTGAGAAAAAAAACTAATAAAGCAGTCGATTTATTATTAACAAATGTTTATGCGAAAGTCTTAAAGTTCAGTTTGAAAAACAGATGGGCTGTAGCAACTACAATAATTGCTATCATATTAATTGTTGTAGGATTATTTCAGGGTTCGCATATTCGTGCTCAATTTTTTCCTTCAATTGAACCCCCTTATGCAAGAATTCGGGCTGAAGTTCCTGCCGGTATGTCAGCGGATGTTGCTAATAAAATAAGATATGATCTAATTAATAAATCACTTGCTTTTTCTGAAATTTGGAAAGATTCTTCTGAAGGAAGAGTTGATCCAATAGTAAACTTTACTTCTTGGATGAATGGGGGAACGATAAATATTTTTATTGTACTTCCAAAATCAGAAAAGCGAGACTATACAATCGGACAGTTTTCTGATGCGTTGAGCGAATATATAGGGATAATACCAGAAGCAGAAAACATTACTGTAGGTGGGTGGAATTTTGGAGGAACTCCAATATCGGTAAAATTCCAGAGCACAGATTATACGCAGCTATTTAAAGCAAAGGAATTACTTAAAGAAGAATTAAAAAAAATTGACGGAGTTAAAAATATAAGAGACGATACTCCTCTTGGTAATAAAGAATTTATAATAACTTTAAAACCCAAAGGACAGGCTCTCGGTTTTACTCTTCGCGACTTAACAACGCAGCTCAGGCAGGGATTTTACGGACAGGAAGTAATGAGACTTCAAAGAGGCAGAGACGAGATAAAAGTATGGGTAAGATTTACAAAAGACAGCAGAAGATCTATCTCACAAATTGAAAACCTAAAAGTAAGAACACCGGAAAACGAATATGTACCATTTAAAGAGGTTGCTGATTTTAAAATTAAAAGAGGGTTGAGAAGAATCAGGCACGAAAACGGTGAACGTTCAATTTCTATTTTTGCAAACTTGGATTATTCCAAAAACGATCAGGCGGTTGTACTTAAAGAATTAAATAATATAATAGTGCCTAAAATACTTTCCCAAGTTGAAGGAGTAACAAGAAGCTACGGCGGTCAATCTGAGGAAGTTTCAAAAATGCTTAACTCTATGATTTACTCAATGACAATTGCATTGTTAGTTATGTTTACAATTTTGATATTCCTTTTAAAATCATATTTAGAAACTTTACTTGTTATGAGTTTGATTCCGCTGGGAATAATAGGTGCGGTTATAGGGCATGTTATTATCGGTATACCAATATCAATACTTTCATTTTTGGGTATAGTAGCTCTTGCGGGAATAATTATTAATGATTCCGTAGTATTGATTGATAAGTATAACAAGCTATTAAAGAAAGGAGAAGATATAAAAGATGCTCTTTTCAATGCAGGTATAATTAGGTTCAGGCCGATTATTCTTACAACCATTACAACTGCCGGCGGTTTGGCGCCTATAATATTTTTAAAAAGCGAACAAGGTCAGTTCCTTGTGCCTATGGCTGTATCAGTCGCATTTGGATTAATATTCGGTACTTTCTTAACCCTTATATTTTTACCTGCTATGCTTTATATTATAGACGATGTAAAAACTTTTGTATTTAGTAAAATCGGGAAGATAAAAACAGAGCCGGCGTAAATAAAGGAAAAACGAATATTGATTTAAGACTTGAAAACCTTTAAGTTTTTCATTTTATTTTGTTCAAACATAATTCCAACTTATTCTATTTGTTTGTAATTTTGACAGAAGTATTCAAAACTATCAAACGGAATAATAGTGGAAACAACAAACCGACAAAACTCCAAAGAAGAAAAAAAATCTTTTTCACAAGTTCTTAAAGATGCGTTTAAAGAACTGAAAGAAACAACCATTGCATTTGTAAAAGCACCCAAGGCATTGTGGGGCGTTAATGTTCCCTATGTTTTAGAGGGACTTGTTTATTTCGGAGTGCTTACTATACTCGGTAAATACAGTTCAGAAAACATAAACTTAAATGACGCACAAGCTGGTCTTGTTTACAGTTTTTTAACCGGGGGAATTACTTTTGCAATGCTTGTTCTCGGCGGTCTTTCAGATAAACTCGGTGTGCGTAAATCTCTAATTATTTCATTTCTTGTGCTAATTTTAGGTCGTTTACTCGTTGCTGTTTCCGGTTCATTCGGAATGCAGAGCGGTTTGTGGTCTCCTATGTTTTTTACAATGACTACAGGTTTGTTTTTTGTAATGATTGCTTACGGTTTATACCAACCCGCTGCTTATGCCGCAGTAAAAAGATACACAACACCAAAAACCGCAGCTATGGGTTATGCAGTTATTTACGGTTTTATGAATCTTGGTGCATTTTTCTCAGGATTTATCTCCGCACTTACGCGCCCCCATTTTATTGATACTTTTCCTCCCAACGGGTTAACCTCTGTCTTTTGGGTATATGTGATGATAACTTTTATTGCACTTGTTTTAACCCTTATGCTGATAACAAAAAAATCCGATAAAGATGCAGTAGATGTTGTGAAAGCTGCCGGCAATGAAGGAGAAGAAAAAGAAGAGGATAAATCAAAAGAAAAAACAAACAACACAAAATTATTTGTCCTTGGTATTTTAATGATTGCCTCTTTTCTTTTATCCGGATTCGGTATTAAAAACCCCATTAATTTTATTTTCAGTTTTTCGTTATTAGGTCTTTCTATTACTATTGATTTCTTTTTTACTATTGCCATTATCCTTTTTGCAATCACTATTTTTGAATACCTGAGAAGAAGACCCTACCATCCATTCAGAGACAAAAGATTTACATTTTTTATTTTTGTGTTAATTCCCGTGCAGACTCTTTTTGCACACAACTGGCTTACACTCCCTTATTATTTAGACCGTGCCTTTCAAGGCTCTGTTGTCAGCGAGTACTTTGAAATCTTTTCAAACTTAAATCCAATTTTGGTTTTTCTTTTTGCCCCCATTGTTGCGGGCTTAACCGCAAAAGCCGATGTCTATAAAATGATGATTTACGGAACTTTTGTTATGGCGATACCTACATTTCTGTTAGTTCTCGGACCTAATATGTATCTCTTTTTATTATATATATTAATTATGACAATTGGCGAATCTATGTGGCAGCCGAGATTTCTGCAATGGATTGCAGAAGTTGCACCAAAGGGAATGGTAGGTCTGTATATGGGCGTAGGACAGTTCCCGTGGTTTTTAACAAAAGTACTTACGGGATTTTATTCCGGCTGGTTCTTAATGAAATATGTTCCGCTCGGTGTTTCTCCCACAGAAATGAGCACCGAAACAATGTGGTTTTTTTACGGATTGATTGCAATTATAACCCCGATTGGATTAGTGCTTGCAAAAAAATGGGTGATGAAAGATTTTAAAGTTAAAGCGGAAGATTGAAAAGTAAGTTTTATTAATAATCTACTGTTGATTGTTTTTCTTAAAACCTTTATGTTTGTTCATTAGCAATGAACACAAATGTTCAATACAGTTGAACAAGAGACAAGTTAAATGATATTAAAAGAAACATTATTAGAAGTAGTTAAAACACAAAAGGAAAACCTTCTTAAAACAGCTTACGGTACACCGAGGGAAAGCTTAAAAAGAATAAAATTAGTTTCGGGTTTTGCCATAATAATTTCAGGTATTCGTAGAGCCGGGAAAAGCACACTTCTTCGTCAATTAACAAATAAGATGAAAAACTTTCATTATTTTAATTTTGAAGATTTAAGGGTTTAAGAGTTTAGGATAGAAGATTTTCAAAGACTTGAAGAAGTTTTTTTTTCTCTTTCAAAGTCTAACATATTCCTTTTTGATGAAATACAAAATATTGAAGGTTGGGAAATATATATTAGAACTCTTTTAGACAAAAATAAAAAAGTAATAATTACCGGCTCTAATGCCACTCTTTTGAGCAAGGAGCTTGGCACTAAACTAACCGGCAGACATTTAAAATATGAATTATTTCCATTCTCTTATTCGGAATACTTACATAACAAAAATAAAAAACCCTCTACTGTCTCTTTTTTAGATTTTTTTACGTTAGGTGGTTTTCCCGAATACCTAAGACTTAAAGAGAAAATGATACTTAAAGAATTGTTCAATGATATAATAGCAAGGGACATTACCGTTAGATATAATTTGAGAAATTCTAAATTGGTAAAAGAAATTGCTTTATATCTTATATCAAACATAGGTAAAGAATTCAGCTATCAGAACTTAAGAAAGATA
>JADFGB010000104.1 GCA_022567875.1 Bacteroidota bacterium
AATAAAGGTAGATTTTAAATAGCCGCTATCGCTCAGGTCGGCTATATCATAACCGTAAAAAGGTTTAAATGTATTGATTAGGTTTTGTGCTGTACCACCCAGATGAAAGTCTAAAGCCGGATTCAAATTATTCCCAATTATCGTTCCGGCATCAGTTATAAATTGAAAAGTAAGCTTTGAGTTGAATGATGTTACAAAACTTAATGACCCATCTAACTGGGTAAATGTAGAAAACGGATTGGCAGAAGAAGCTAAGTAAGCTCTATAAGTTACAGATAACCCTATGCCTTTCTTAGGGTAATTTTCGGCATCGTAGGTATCTAGTTTTAAATACAAATAGGCGTTATAATAATTTTCATTTTCGTAAAAAAACTTAATTTTAGTATCATTAATTGTGGCTTCGCTAAAAGCTCTGGTATATTTATGTTCTAGTCCTAAACCTGCAATGAATCTTTGTTTAAAGGTGGTTTGAGCATAAATTTGAGTAGTAAAATCATTATAATCTAATCGTACTTTTTCTGAAGTTGCTTCAACAGTATCATCTTTAAAAAGACTTCCTATTATTTTTATCTCATCTATAAATCTCACATAACGTGTGCGAACACCAAAATTCCAATGAAATCCGTTATCTATAAAATAATTTACAGTGTATCTAATATTGTCGCCTAAGACTAAATCTGTAGAAAAAACATCATTTTTTAACAATAAGCCTTTTGTTTGATAATTCAATATTATTCCTGTTTTGAATAAATCATCATAATGAACTCCAAAAGAAAAAGTGGATTTCAAATCGCTTTCTACAATATTTAAAACAATTCTATTTCCTCCTTCTTCGGGTAAGAACTTATAATTAATAGTTTTAAAATTATTTGTAGCCGAAAGCCTTTCAATACCCTTATTAAAACTTTTAAAAGTTATAGAATCACCTTCTCTAATGTCTAATTTATTTAAAATATATTCCTTACTATAATCTTTTAAGTTATTTATTTTGTTTTTAAGCTCAGCGTTGATTGATTGAATAGAAAGCCCATTATAAGAATTTGAATGTGAGATAATGTTTCCAAAATCAAAAGGAAAAATTTCCCTCGATTTACTGAAATCCCAATATTTACTTTTATCTAAATACCAATTATTTTTTTCATCTATCCGGAATTCACCGATTATAAAATTCTCTCCGTTTCGTTTAATTTGAATTCCTGAGAGATATCTCAACTGTATGTTTTCTAATACATATTCATCATTATTGCCAATTACAAAGAAAGAAATTTTTTTATCATTGAAAGGATTCTTATAAGCAAATATTCCAATATCTTTTGGGCTTTCAAATTTATATCCTGCATAATCAAACCCATTAGCTGAAATATTAATCGGTAGTTTATCTTTTATCCTTTCGAATATTTTATTTGATTTAGGGGTACCTATAATTAACAAAACTTTGTTTTTCAATAGAGAGTCTGAGACTGATGAATCCGCGGCAATATCCATTTTAAATCTCCTGAAAAATAAGCGTAGGTTATTTAGTTCATCTTTATATTTTTTAATTATTTTTTTAGAAGTATTGGTTGGATAAATAATCAAGCCGCCGTTAGTGAACATATCATTGTATAACTCTCTAAATCTATTTTTATCACTTTTATTTTTCTTAAGATTTTCTGATTTATCCACGCCGGATAAAAACAAAAGAGAAACTATAATTATCAATATTATTGAAAGGCTGTATATAAACTGTTTTTTCATTTGTATATAATAAAAATTATAAATTTAGTTGTAAAAATTAATGTATTAGGTATTATTTATTGTCCTATTATTGACAATTAATGAAAAAATAAATCTTATCTTAATTAAGATAAGACCTTAAATATTTTCCTGTCAATGATTTTTCATCCGCAGCAATTTCTTCGGGAGTACCCATAGCAACTATTTCACCCCCCTTTTCTCCGGCTTCAGGACCAAGGTCTATAATAAAATCCGCACATTTTATTATATCTAAATTATGTTCAATAATTAAGACAGAGTTTCCCCTTTCAATCAACAAATTGAAGCAAGTAAGAAGTTTGTCTATATCGTAAAAATGAAGCCCGGTTGTTGGTTCATCGAATAAGAAAAGAGTGTGCTTCCTTTCCCTTTGCCTTGATAAATGTGAGGCTAATTTAACTCTTTGTGCTTCTCCCCCGGAAAGTGTGTTAGAGGGTTGCCCAAGTTTAATGTAACCTAATCCAACGTCGTCAAGTAATTTAATAAATTTTAATATTTTTGGTTCGTCTTCAAAAAATTTTACAGCTTCATTCACAGTCATATTAAGTACATCAACAAGATTTTTATCTTTATAAGTAATCTCTCTAATTTCTTTTTTGAACCTTGTTCCCCCGCATTCTTCGCAGGTTAAATATAAATCTGCGAGAAACTGCATTTCAACTTTTATAAATCCGTCGCCTGCACAAGTTTCGCATCTGCCCCCCGGAACATTGAATGAAAAATATCCGGGTTTATATCCTCTTGTTCTTGCCTGATGTGTGTGGGCAAATAAATCCCTAATATGTTCAAATGCTTTGATATAACTTATAGGATTGGAACGGGGAGATTTGCCGATGGGTGATTGGTTAACTATTTCTACTTCGTCTAAAAAATGTGCGCCTTCAATTTTATCATAAGCCCCTGTATTTGTACGAGGCATACCTAATGTTTTGCTAAGCCCGTTATATAGGATATCATAAACAAGTGTACTTTTACCTGAGCCGCTTACACCGGTAATTACAACAAATTTATTTAACGGTATGTTTACATCAAGATTTTTAAGATTATTTTCTCGCGCCCCAAATATTTTTATTTCATTTGTCTGTTTTATATTTCTCGTTTGAGGAACTGGTATATTCATTTTACCCGAAAGATATTTACCTGTAAGCGAGTTCGTATCTTGTAAAATATCTTTATAAGTTCCCATTGAAACAATTTCACCACCGTATTCCCCGGCTTTTGGACCCATATCAATAATTAAGTCCGCTTCTTTAATCATCTCCGGTTCGTGTTCAATCACAAGCACTGTGTTTCCAATATCTCGTAAATTTTTCAGAATTTTTATCAATCTCGAATTGTCTCTCGGATGCAGACCGATACTTGGTTCATCCAAAACATATAGTGTTCCAACAAGCGAAGATCCTAACGATGTTGCCAAATTTATTCTTTGAGTTTCACCGCCTGACAAAGTACTGCTTTGCCTATCAAGTGATAAATATCCAATACCGACATTATTTAAAAATGTTAGACGTTTTATAATCTCTTGTAATATTCTATCGCCAATTTTCAAATCATATTCTGATAATTTAAGTCTATTGAAATACTTTAATGATTTCTCAATAGGCAGTTGAACAATTTCATAAATGGACTTTCCACCTACCTTTACTTGCAAAGCTTCTCTTCTTAATCTCGAACCTTTGCACGCTGAACAAAGTGTATAGCCCCTATATCTACTGAGTAAAACACGAATGTGCATTTTGTAAGATTTTCGTTCAAGTTTTTCAAAAAAATTATCAATCCCTTTGTAACCGCCGAACCCTCTTCTAATTAAGCTTACCTGGTCATCTTTTAATTCATTGAACGGTTTATTTAAAGGTATTCCATATTCTTTTACATTTTGTATTAAAGTCCTTAAATGTATACCAAATTTTTCAGACCTGAATGGTGCGATAGCTCCTTCAGAAATACTTAGCTCGGGTTTGGGAATTACAAGATTCATATCAATGCCTATAACCTTGCTGAATCCCTGACAGACAGGGCACGCCCCGAAAGGATTATTAAATGAAAAAAATCTCGGTTCCGGTTCTTCGTATCTTATTCCACAGCACTCATAAAATTTGTTAAAATTTTGTTCTTCGTTTGTAGCAGCATTTATAATAGTTAGTCTGTTTTCTCCTTCCTTAAAAGTAACTTCAATCGAATCAAATAATTTTTCTCTCATTCCTTCTTTTATAATTTTGAACCGATCTATTATAACTCTTAGATTAGCTTTTCTTCTAGGAATAGAATATTCAATGTTAAGATCTATTATTTTGCCTTTATTAAATATTCGGAAGAAGCCTCTTTTTTTAAGAAGCTCCAATTCTTCTTTAACAGTTCTACCTTTGTGTTCTCTTAAGGGGAAAGTGAGATAATATTTTTCTCCCTCTTCCCTGTCATTAAGCCACTTAATTACGGTTGAAGTTGTATCTTTTTTAACTTCGTTTCCGCATTGGAAACAAATTGTTTTACCAACACGTGCAAATAAAAGGCGGAGATAATCGTACACTTCGGTGCTGGTTCCAACAGTTGAACGAGAATTTTTAATCCCTTTTTTTTGTTCAATTGCAACGGCGGGACTAATTCCCTGAATGTAATCCACATCCGGTTTATTAATCCTTTCCAAAAATTGGCGGGCATACGATGACAGACTTTCAACATAACGGCGTTGTCCTTCGGCGTAAATAGTATTGAAAACAAGCGAGGATTTTCCACTTCCACTCACACCGGTAAAAACTACCAGTTTATTCCTTGGTATTTCAAAGGACAGATTTTTTAAGTTATGCTCTCTGGCACCTTTAATTATTATCTTCTTGTTGTTATTATTTTTCTTAATCTTCATAGAAATTACAAATAGGTAAGTAATGAATTTACAAAATATTTTTTAAATGCATGTAATCCTAATGTATAAATTTTGCAAATGATTTTCTAGAAAATTTAATATGATATTTGTTTATTTTTATAAATAAATATATTTGTACTCTCTTTACAAATTCTTGGTGATTATTAAAGGAAGAAAAATGAAACTAATCAACAGAAAAAAATTTTAAAAACTGCTGCTATTTCAACTGCCGCTATAAGTAGCGGAATGATACCAGGATGTTCTACTGATAATAATAATAATAAAACAATGTCTGTAGTTTCCAGTAAAAATTACGAATGGAAAATGGTTACAACCTGGCCCCCTCATTTCCCCATTCTAGGTGAGTTTGTAGATAAGTTTGCAAAATGGGTGGAGTCAATGTCCCAAGGTAGGATGAAAATACACGTTTACGGCGGAAACGAACTGGTACCACCATTGGAAACTTTTGATGCTGTTTCATCGGGTGTAGTAGAAATGGGACATGGTGCTGCTTATTACTGGGCAGGTAAAGCACCGGCTGCTCAATTTTTTGGGAGTGTACCTTTCGGAATGAATGCCGTGCAGGTTAATGCGTGGTTCAACTACGGTGGCGGACTTGAGCTATGGGAGAGAGCTTTATTCAAAATTTAATCTTGTACCTTTCCCCTGCGGTAACACAGGAGGACAAATGGGCGGATGGTTCAACAAAAAAATTAATTCCGTTAAAGATTTTAAAGGTTTAAAAATGAGAATACCCGGCATCG
>JADFGB010000105.1 GCA_022567875.1 Bacteroidota bacterium
GGGAAGCTTTTCTGAAATATCTAAAAGTCTTTGTATTGCTTCCTTTGTCTCGATTTTTCCGGCTCTTAATTGTGCACTAGTCTTCTCTATCTCTTTCAGACTTTTCGCAGCTTTTTCTACTTCCCTAGCTTCTTGAACCTTCCTCTTGGCTTCTTCTTGAGCGGCTAACTTAGCTTTTTTCTCTACCTGCTTTTGAGTCTCTTTGGCTTGCTTCTCTTTCTCGGCTGCTCTCTGGGTCTCTTCTTGAGCGATTAGCCTGGCTTCTTTTTCTACCTGCTTTTGCTTGTCGGTAAGGGAAGATAATTCTTGTTCTGCGAGGGAAAGGAGTTCTATGTCTTCTTGAGCAGTAATGATCTGTTTTGATTCTTCTAATTCTTTATTTATTAATTGCTGCATATAATTTTGCGCCGAGTGATCTCTTGTTGCTCTGTTGTAACCGTTAAGAGCAATTCTTTCTCTTTCATTTTCATTATCTAAAAAGTATTTAATTCTTTGTGGTAAATTTTTAAGAGAATTGTAAACGGCAATTTCTTTATCAATATCGAATGCAATTTCTAATCCGGGTATATTATAACTTAATTGAAAACCACCGCAGCCGGTTATTTCGTAATGTCTTCCTTTTACTTGTTCAATTGTTTTTCTAAGCAATAGTAGTTCTTTTACTGCCCTTGTTGTCTGCATTGACCAAATCAAAAAAGGTAAATGATAACTTACAGCATTGGATAAGTTTAAATTTATTTTTGTTTGATTGATGACTTTTACCATTTCTTCTTCTGTAAGCCAGCTTTTTTCATTATTCCATCCCCTTCCGAAAACATTAACATTAATTCCTTTCTTTTTTAATTTCATTATTATCCAATCTCTAAGTGGACTGTAACCACCGATGAAGGATACATTGTATATTTTTTCCATCTCTATTTTTTTATAGATATTTTTATTAAATCCAAAAGGTGAAAAAATTGCGTTTTCAATACCATCGGAAAGATACTTTTTATACATTGTATAATCCGGAGTAGAAAAAAAAGAAAAGTATTGTCTCCAATTATTTGCAAAATTTTTTCTCCAAGGATCATCAAAAAAATAAACGATTGTTTTTGTTATCATTTTTAATGAATTAATAATTTGTGAGTCAAATTCATTTTTAAATAATGCAAACAAAGTAATGTCCGGTTTTTGTTCCGTTATCAAATGTTTCAGTTTTTTATTCATTTCGGATTTTCCAAAATTTTTATATTCCGAGTAAAAATCAAAAAGAAAAATTTGTTCTTTCCCGTAAACATCACATAGAGGTAAATATAAATTGTTGTACTCAAAAGAGTAACCTCTCTCTGCAATTCCGTAATCGTATTTTATTATGCTTATAAATATTTTAGGCAAGATAAAAATCCGTTTAATTTACTTGTTTATTAAATGAATCATCAATGGTTCTGTTTACAATGGTTATGTGAATAACATATATAAACCCGATAAGTAATATGGTATAAGCAACACCATTTAATCCAAAACTTTTTATAAATATCATATTTAAAATTACTGCTAAACCACCGATCAATAATTTTGGGAAAAGATATATTTTTGGCTTGTCTAATGCCATACCCAATATTGTTTGTGTTTGACCTGTGTAAAATAAACCGGTTCCGAAAGTAAGCAACGGAAGTAAATACCAGTATTTTATATACTCCTTGCTGCTTATAATTATTATTATATTCTCAGCAAAATAATATGTTATTATTGTTGAAATAACTGTTATAACAAAAACTAACAGCATAATAATTTTAATATATAAATATCCTTTTTTTATATTTTCGTGATTTCCTAAATCTGCATAATTTTGAAAAATAATGGGTGTGGCAAATTCATTAATTACGTTACTTGGAATAACAACCAACGCATTTACAATAGCCATCATTATTGCGTAGATACCCACATCTTTAATAGTTAGTATCCCATTGATTATCCATTTCTCTCCGTTAAGCTGTAACCAGCCTGCTGCTGCCCAGATTAAAAAAGGTGTTGCATAAATCCATACACGTTTTCGCATTTTTTTTTGCAATACATTTACTTGAGTTTTTTCTAATGGTTTTTCATTAGGTATAAATTTTTTAAATGTGAATAATTTTATAATGATAAACAATGACGTAGAAATACATATAAAAAGTATTACGTTATCGAGAGTTAAAGAATTATTAAATAGCAGCAGGACAAAAAATATAATGATCAATCCTTTTTCGCACGAAAGTAGAATTGTGTTAATTTTTCTTTTTCTTAATATGTTAAACCATGAATTAAATAATTCACTTACCTTGGTTGATATTACCATTAAGCCTGCAATTAAGAGAAAGATTATGGAGTAATCATTTAAAAAAATGCCTGTGAAAAAAGATAAAATTAATACAAGAACAAAAAGAATAATTACAGAAACACTTAAAAATTTTAAAAATAAATCAACTAAGATATCTTCTTTTCCTTCGTGCTTATAATCATAATAATATCTTATAAAACCTTGCTGAAATGAGCCATAAATTAATCCTAATAAAGCAGCAACAGTAAGAATAAGAGCGTAAACACCATAATCGGTAGGACCCATTTGCGAAATGATTTTAACTATAATTAAGCTTAATATAACATTAATACCTTGTCCTAAAATAACCCAAATTATTTCTTCAATGGAATTTGAATTTGTAGAATTCTTTACAACGGAATAAAACTCAGAAAGTTTTTTCATAAATAATTGCTAAAGGTATTTAAATTCTTTTTATCAACATTTAAATGATTCAAACAAACATTTTCTTTAATTTAGATATTAAAGACATAGCCAGTATTAAGTGTATTCATCTTTTTAAAAAGATTACAAACAATATAGAAAAAATAGGTCTGATTTTTTAAAAGAAATAATTTAATCGAATTAAATTTTGAATAATGGAATGGAAATATCTGCTATTATAATAGCTAAAAACGAAGAACATAATATCGGAAGATGTTTGGACAGTCTTAAAGATTGCATTGAAGATGTTATTGTTCTTGTAGATGATCAAACTACAGACAGAACTATTGAAATAATTAGAACTTTTTCTGCAGTAAAATTTTATGTAGTAAATTGGAAAGGATACGCTAAAACAAAGCAGTACGCTGTAAGCCTTACAAAGAACGATTGGATCTTATGGATAGATGCCGACGAAGTTTTAAGTGATAAATTAAAAAAAGAAATAAATAATTTTAAAACATCAGTTCCAAAACACTCAGCATATTCAATACCGCGTAAAGCATATTTTTTAGGTAAATGGATAAAGCACTGTGGGTGGTATCCGGGAAGAGTAACAAGATTATTCAAAAAGGATAAGGCAAAATTCAGTGATATGCAGGTACACGAGCAACTTATAGTTGAGGGAAGCATTGGGGAATTATTAGAGGATATTAATCACTATACAGATCCGGACCTCAAGCATTATTTTAAAAAGTTTAATGAATATACTTCCTTAGCAGCAGAAGATTTATTAAATAGTGGAAGAAAATTTAGAATATTTGATTTAATATTAAGACCGATAGTAATTTTTATAAAAATGTATTTTATAAAACTTGGGTTTTTAGACGGTATTGAGGGATTTATTTTATCAATATTTTCATCATTATATGTTTTTACAAAATATTGTAAATTTTGGGAGCTAAATAAAAGCTATAAATGAAAACAGATAATCAGCTAGCTAACGAACAATTATTATTTATGTAATAAATTATGCAGAACCACCAAATAGCAAAATTTTGAAAGAAAAAAAATAAAGAAAATGGCGAAGAAAAAAACAAATAAAAAATCCATTAAAGTTGGAATAGTTGTTAATACTACCAAAGAAGCTGTTATTGATATTGTATCTTTACTTATAAAAAAGTTAAAAGGTAAAGGATTTACTTTTTATATCTCAGAAAAAGTAAAAGAAGTAAAGGACAAACTGACTGAAAAAATTCCGGAAAAAAGTTTTTTGGAGATTGATAAACTTTGCAAAAAATGTGATTTGATAATTTCAATAGGTGGGGATGGTACAATGCTTGCCACAGGATATCATGCTCAATTTTATGATAAACCTGTATTTGGTATAAATGCAGGAAAACTCGGATTTTTAGTTGAGGCAGAGCTTAGTCATCTAGATTTATTTATAGACGAAATTAAAAACAGAAGATATACAATTGATGAAAGAATGATAATAACAGCAGAATGTTTAAATCATAATGTTGAAAGAATGTATGCTATTAATGATTTTGTTATCGATAAAGGCGCCTGGCCTAAAATGATTGAACTAACTATAAGAGTTGACGGTGATTATGTTACTACATTCGGGGCAGACGGTTTAATAATTGCAACACCTACAGGCTCTACAGGTTATTCCGTTTCAACGGGAGGTCCAATTGTAAATCCAAAGGCAGATGTAATTTCTTTGTGCCCTATTGCACCTCACAGCCTTAACATGCGACCTCTTGTTTTAGCAAGTTGTCAAGAAATTATAATTACTGCAAATTCTCCCTATAAAGATGTTCATATTAATTGTGACGGACAAAGAGTATTTGCTTTTCCCCCTCCCATTACTGTTAAAATAAATAAAAGTAAAAGACCTTTTAAATTAGTTCATACCTCCCTTAATAATTATTTTGAAACGTTAAGAAATAAATTAATGTGGGGAATAGATTTGAGAAATAAAAACTTAAATAACGGAGCTTGAAATGAAATTAACTGTAATAATTTATTTTCTAATTTTATTTTCTGTGATATCTGTTGCTCAAAATAAAATAATTATAGATTCCAAAACTTCAGCACCTATGCTTATTGGTGAAATCAACAGACAAGCATTTCAGGATTCTGTTTTTTCTTGGTGGTTTAATTCAGAATATCTTATGTATGAAGTTGATTCAACATCATTAAAAAGCAATGTAAATGCATTAAGAAATTATGATATTACCTTGGTATTGGGAACCTGGTGCAGCGACAGCAGAAGGGAAGTACCCCGTTTTTTTAAAATTCTTGATTACTTAAATTATCAAAAAGATAAAATAAAAATATTTGCAGTAGATAGAAGTAAAAAAGGATTAAATAATGAAGTAGATTCTTTAAATATCCAAAAAGTACCTACAATTATATTTTATAAAAACAATAAAGAATTCGGTAGAATAATTGAAGAACCTAAAGTAACTTTAGAAAAAGATATGGCAAATATTGTTACAAAAAAATAAGTCCGTTAGCTAACGGATTACTTTTCTACTTCCTGTAAAATATTAATTAAAGTGTCTTTGTCCTCAACAATATCTTCTTTTACAATATCCTTTACTTTCGATTTACTTACTGATTGTGTCCCTGGGTTATTTTCATCTTTATAATTTTTAT
>JADFGB010000106.1 GCA_022567875.1 Bacteroidota bacterium
TATGGCTCCTAGTTCCTTCATTAAAATTATCCAAAAAAAACATTCCCCTTTTTTTAACAAAACACGTAGGCTCTTACATTATAAAAAAAGATAATCTTCACAAAATTATTTATCGCAGAGTTACAAAAGTATTTGCAATCAGTAAAGTGATTAGCGAAAATCTTATTGAAACCTGTCCTTTAGATGAAAGCAAAGTTACTCTACTTCATAACGGAATTGATGTTGAGAAATTTAAAACTAATATTGAATTAATAAAAAGTGGAAGATTAAAACAGGAAGTTTCTGAAGATGAAATTCTAATTGGAATGATGGGAAGATTCAGCCCTGGCAAAGGTCACGAAGAATTCTTACAAACAGCTAAAGAGTTAATAAGAAACACGATAATTTAAAATTTATAATTATCGGCGAAGCAAGCCGGGGTGAAGATAAATATGCCAAAAAGATTAAAAATTTAGCAATAACAAACAATATAAAAAATATAATCTTCACCGGATATTTAAGCGATGTAAGGGAGACACTTTCCGCAATGGATATTTTTATTTTTCCATCTCACGCAGAAGCATTCGGACTTGCACTTGCAGAGGCAATGGCAATGGAACTTCCTACTGTGTGTTCAGATTCCGATGGTGTACTTGATATTGCTGTTGACGGTGAAACATCTTTTCTTTTCGAGAATAAAAATGCGGGTGATTTAACAAAGAAAATGGAGTTGTTGATAAGCTCAAAAGAAAAAAGAATATCTTTCGGTAAAAACGGTAGAGAAAGAATTGTAAATAATTTTAATTTAGAAACACAAACCGATAAAGTAATCGAAATATATGACTCTTATAAATAAAAGAAACTGTAAAATAATTTTATCAATTAATTTTTTATGTTTATTTTTTTTTTCATCCTTTGTATCCGGGCAAACAAAAGATTCTGTTAAGACTTATAAACTACGCGAAATATCAATTGAAGCGGATAAAGAATTAAAGGCAAAAATTGTAATTGATATAGATGCAAAGGAATTGGAGGACTCCGATGCTTTAAATTTAAGTGATGTGGGCAGACTAATTCCGTCTGTTAAAGTTCAAACAAATTCGAGAGGTGAAACTCTTTACTATATCCGGGGCGGAGGTGAAAGACAAATTACACTGCTGTTTGACGGTGTTCCGTTGAACACACCGTGGGATAACAGAATTGATTTAAGCCTTATTCCTACCGATGTAATTGAATCAATTAATATTACAAAAGGAATTCCTTCTACAACCTATGGAGCAAATGCAATTTCAGGTGTTGTGGAAATAAATTCATTATCTATTAATGATAAAACGCCGGTTAAAAAATTATCTTTTAAAGTCGGGGAAAACAACAGTCAAAGTTACTCCGGATTAATTTCAGGTAATCTAAAAACAATTTCTTTTTTAGCTGCGGCACAATATAGCCAAAGAGACGGATTCTCACTGCCAAGTTCATATAAAAGCACTTCTAATGTTAGAACAAACAGTTTTAACAAATCAATAAATTTTTTTGGAAAAATTGGGTATTACAAAAATCCGAAGTTAAAATTAAATTTAACCTTTGCATATAACGATGCAGAAAAAGGAGTGCCACCGGAGGAAAATGTAATAAAGCCGAGATATTGGCAGTATCCGTTATGGAAAAGATTTGTGGTGAATTTAAGCGGTGAGCTTTACCCTGTAAAAGAAAATACTTCAAAAATTGTTTTTTCTTTTTCGGGCACCTCTCTTAAATCACAAATAAATCAATTTAAAGATATAAGCTATTCTTCAATAGACGATATAGAGAAAGGCAAAGACGTAACATTTAACGGGAGAATTGTGTATTCGTCATTGATTAACGAAAATGCTTTGTTAAAACTTTCACTAATCGGATACACAACAACACACACGGAAAACATCTTAAGCCAAAATTACAAGGAAAATATTTACAGACAAAATGTGCTAAGCTCAAACGGTGAACTGGAATATTTTTTAGATAAAACAACATTGGTACTTGGACTTGCATACGATATTTCCTCCACACCAAGAACCGGCGACAAACCTGCAAAAGATGATATTACAGATTACGGAATAAATTTCGGCTTGGTTCATTCTTTTAATGATCTACAATCGTTTCATTTTTCAATCGGGAGGAAGGTAAGATTTCCTACATTGAGAGAAACTTTTTCCGGTGCATTGGGCAGATTTATTCCCAATCCCTCATTAAGAGCCGAAACAGCAGTTACAATTGAAGGAGGTTTCAGATCATTATTTGTGGGTGGGGATTTTGATGTGTCATTATTTTATACAAGTTTAACGGACGGAATTGTAAGGACAACATTACCCGGAAGGCAATTTAAAAGAATTAATAAAGACCAAATAAGAACATACGGAATTGAAACAGTAACAAGATATAAATTCAGTCAAAAGTTTAGATCTTCATTAAAATTCACACTTCTAAATTCTAAAGCAAAAAATACTGCCGGTGAATTTGCCGATACTTTGGAATACAAACCCCGGGTAATTTCATCTCTTGATATTTCATATTTCCCAATCGAACAATTTCAAACGAATTTAGAATTTATCTATTCCGGTATTCAATTCGGTCTAAAAGAGGGGTCATTGTTTTTCCAAAGACTGCCTGATTATTTAACCATGAATATAAGAGCAGCCTATAACTTTAAAATTGACAATAATTACAAAGTAGAAATTTACTCCCGGGTTAATAATCTTTTTGATAAGCTGTATTTTTCTCAATGGGGTTTACCCGAAAGCGGGCTGGAAATTTGGGGCGGTATTAAAATGAAATTTTAATATGAAAAATTTAATAACAGTATTTTTACCTTTTTCCGATGATAGAATAAACGAATTTAATTTTAAACAATTAGGCTCTTCCAAATTAGTTGAAAAAATTTATTTTTTAAACGATAAAAACAAAAACATTAACATCGAAAATGTACTTAATACAGACTCTCTTTTCAGCACATCAACTTTGAATAAAATTCTTCAAAAAACTAAGACCGAACATTTAATATTTATTACAGAAGAAGGGAAATTTACCCTGCAAGATAATTCACTTTTAAAATATATTGATATTTCTAAAAAGTATAACTCGGCAATAACATATTCAAACTATTATTTAAGAAAGGGAAATGCTTTAATAAAGCAACCCGTAATTGATCATCAACTTGGAAGCGTGAGGGATGATTTTAATTTCGGACCGCTTTTGTTTTTCAACAAAAAATGTTTTAAAGAAAAACAAAACTCAACTAAAACAGACTGTATCTGGATGGGTTTGTATGCATTGCGATTGTCAATTTCAGAAGAAAAACCGGTAGTAAAAATTTCTGAATATCTTTATTCTTTTGAAGAAAGAAAAAAACAAACAGATGAAGAAAAACATTTTGATTATTTAGATAGCAGTAATGCAGAGAAACAAAAGGAAGCAGAAAGTGTTTTTGCTGATTATTTAAAAAATATCGGAGCGTATATTTATCCAAAATTTGAAGACATTTGTTTTTCAGAAGATGATTATGAATTTGAAGCATCAATAATTATTCCCGTTAAAAACCGAGTGAATACAATAAAAGATTCGGTTAATTCAGCACTAAAACAAAAAACAAAAAATAAGTTTAACATAATTATAGTTGATAATCATTCCACTGACGGTACCACACAAATAATAAAAGAAATTGCAAATGAAGATGATAGAGTTATTCATATTATTCCGAAGAGAGTAGACCTTGGAATCGGTGGTTGTTGGAACGAAGCTTTAAAAGATAAAAGCTGCGGAATGTTTGCTGTACAGTTGGATAGCGATGATATTTATAAAGACGAAAACACTCTTCAAAAAATTATTGATAAATTCCATAATGAAAAATGCGGAATGGTTATAGGCTCATATCAGTTAACAGATTTTGACTTTAATGAAATTCCACCGGGAATAATAAGTCACAATGAATGGACAGATACAAACGGTCATAATAATGCTTTGCGTGTAAACGGATTTGGTGCACCCCGCGCATTTTACACTCCTTTGTTGAGAGAAATCAATTTTCCCGATGTAAGCTACGGAGAGGACTATGCGGTTTGCCTCGCCGTTTCAAGAAAGCATAAAGTCGGTAGAATATATGAACCTATTTATGTTTGCAGAAGATGGGAGGGAAATTCAGATGCAGAACTTACGATAGACAAAAAAAATAAATATGATTTTTATAAAGATACTTTACGAACAGAAGAAATTAATAAAAGAATAGAAATGAATAAAAATGTTCTCAAATGAAGCATCATAATTTAAATTTCGAAAAAGATGTTGTATTTACTTCACCTGATGTGGATGATTTAATAAAGCAAAAAAATTATTCAGATGCTCTTGTAATACTTTTAAGAAATCAGAAACTTGACTGGGATTTATTAAGCAAGGGGTTTGATTCTCTGCAATACATTAAAACTAAAACTTTTCAATTTGAAGGATTTAATATTGATGTTCAATTTAATCCTGGGAGAATAAAATCAACAACTGCGGATGTATCTAAATCAGCTATTGATAACAGGGAGTGTTTCTTGTGTTTTGAAAATATTCCGCAAGAACAGAAAGGCATAAATTATAAAGATGAATATTTAATACTTTGCAACCCTTACCCGATATTTTTTGAACATTTTACAATTGTTTTCAGGAAACATTTCCCACAAAGAATAAGTGAGTCCTTTCATACTTTTTTAAAACTCAGCAAAAGATTGGGTAAATATTATTCTGTTTTATACAACGGTCCGCAATGCGGAGCTTCCGCACCCGATCATCTTCATTTTCAAGCCGTTAATAAAAACAGTTTGAAAATATTAAATCAAATGAATTTTCTTATAGAGGAATATGCTGAAAAAATAATTGACCAAAGAAAGAAAGTTGTGTTTGGAATAAACGACTGGTTAAGGAAAATAATTCTGATCAAATCGAAGGACGAAAGATTTATAACCAATGTATTTGAAACATTGTATTCTTCGTTTCAAAAATCTACAATCCTGCAAAATGAACCGATGATAAATATGATATCATTATTCGACGAAAAAGACGGCTGGCAGATTTATATTTTTCCAAGAAAAGCTCACCGACCAAAATGCTTTTATGAAAAAGGAGAAAAAAAGCTGATGATAAGTCCGGCTGTTATAGATTTTTCGGGTACGCTTATCCTGCCGAGAGAAAAAGATTTTGAAAAAATAAATAAAAATGATATCCGGAATATATTTAACGATGTAGTTGTGGGAAAAGAGTTGTTTGATTATTTAAAGTCGCATATTAGAAAAACAATTTAATTCTTGCTCATCAAATCATTGATGAACCTTAAGCCTT